>JABABF010000237.1 GCA_014238345.1 Gammaproteobacteria bacterium | reverse complement strand
GTGCGGCTTGGGGGTGGCTCAGCTCAGAGCAAGGCGAGGTTGGAGCGGTGGATTAGCTCGGTCTGTCGCAACAGGCCACGCTTGGAGAGTGCGGCGCTACTGTGTCCTATCAGTTCGCGGGTCTCGGTGGCGCTGTAGTTGACTAGGCCGCAGGCCATGGCTTGCCCCAGTGGATCCACGCAGCTGACCACATCGCCACGATCGAACTCGCCGTGCACAGCGGTAACGCCTACGGGCAACAGACTGCGCCCCCGCTCAATTAACACCTGTACAGCACCAGCATCCAGCTCCAGCTGGCCTGCGGTGGGCAGACTGCTGAGCCAGCGTTTGCGCGCCGCTTGTGGCTGCGCCTGAGTGGAGCGGATCAGTGTGCCCAATGCTGAGCCAGCGCCGATGCGGGTCAAGACGTCGGGTTCGCGACCATCGGCGATGATGGTGTGTGCGCCGCTGCGTGCTGCCAACTCGGCAGCGGCCACCTTGGTTGCCATGCCGCCGCGCCCGAGCTCTCCGCTACCACTGGCAGCAGCGCGGCGCAGGTGCACATCACCGGCATTGCCCTCGGGGATCAACGCTGCATCTGGCTGTACTCTGGGGTCGGCTCCGCACAGCCCGACTTGATCGCTGAGGATGATCAATAGATCGGTGTCTACCAAATTGGCGATGCGCCCCGACAAAGTGTCGTTGTCCCCGAAACAAATCTCCTCGGTGGCAACCGAATCGTTTTCGTTGACCACGGGCAGTACCCCGAGTGCCAATAGTTCCAGCAAGGTGGTGCGGGCATTCAGATAGCGCTGGCGTGAGTCGAGGTCGGCGCGAGCCAACAGCACCTGTGCTGCCAGGCGACTGCGTGCGGCCAGCGCCTCCTCCCAGCAGTGGACTAGGCCGCTCTGGCCAACGGCGGCCGCCGCCTGCAGACGCCCTAGCTCGTGTGGTCGTTGGCGCCAGTTGAGGCGGATCATCCCCTCGGCCACTGCGCCCGAAGATACCAGCACAACTTGTCGGCCGGCCTCGCACTCGGCGGCGAGTTGCGCAGACCAGTTAGCGATCGCTGCGCGATCTAAGCCAGCGCCATCGCCGGTCAGTAACGCACTGCCGATCTTCACCACCCAGCGGCGGCTACCCTGTACTAGGGCGCTGCGCTCTAGAGTAGTGTTCATGCGTGGACGGGTGGCATGGTTTTTAATGTCTCAAGTCGTGTTGCCATTGCCTGACACAGCGCGGGTAGGCCGTAGCCAGTAGCGGCGGAGACGAGATGAGCGGGGTGCTGCCAAGACAGTGAGCGCAACAGTTTGCTTCGCTGCTTCTCCGCTTCAGCTGTACTCAACAGATCGGATTTATTGAGCACTAGCCAGCGCTCGCGTGTCGCCAGTGCTGGGTCAAAAGCACCTAGCTCGGGCTCTAGCAGACGCACCGCTGTCGCTGGGTCGGTGCCGTCGATTGGCTGTATATCTACTATATGTAACAGTAGTCGCGTACGTTGCAAATGGCGTAGGAAGCGGTGTCCCAGCCCATGGCCTTGGGCGGCTCCGGGGATTAAACCGGGGATGTCAGTGATGACAAAGCTGCGCTCATAGCTAATGCGCACCACCCCCAATTGGGGCCACAGCGTGGTGAACGGGTAGTCGGCAATGCGTGGGCGGGCGGCTGACATCGCTGCTACTAGGGAGGACTTGCCCGCATTGGGCAACCCCAGCATCCCGACATCGGCCAACAGGCTCAACTCGAGGCGTAGCCGCCGCGCTTCGCCAGCACCGCCCGGTTCGGTGCGGCGTGGGGCGCGTGTTGTCGAACTGGTAAAGCTGGCGTTGCCGCGTCCGCCGCGTCCGCCGCGCGCAACCAGTAGCTGGGCATCGTCTGAGCTGAGGTCGCCGAGCTGCTCGCGGGTGTCGATTTCATATGCTATGGTTCCCACTGGCACATCCAATGCCAAGCTATTACCGCAGGCACCGTTGCGGTCGCGCCCCGCGCCGCCGACACCGTTTTCAGCCACAAAGCGGCGCTGGTGGCGGTAGTCGACCAAAGTGTTCAGCGCCGCATTGGCGTGCAGGCTGATATCCCCACCAGCACCTCCATTGCCGCCGTCGGGGCCGCCACGGGGGCGGTGGCGCTCGCGCAGGAAGCTCAGTGCACCCGCGCCGCCTTTGCCAGCATGCACGGAGATTTCTACTTCATCAACAAATCGCATGAGTGCGAACCGCGCGGGACAAGGGGCGTCTCCGTGCGCTACTTGAGCTCAGTCGGCTGGCAGGATGTCAATATAACGCCGCAGGCGAGAGCCTCGGCGGGCGAAGTGTACGGTGCCGTCAACTAGGGCAAATAGGGTGTGGTCGTTGCCGAGACCGACGTGTTTTCCGGGGTGAAACTGAGTGCCGCGCTGGCGCATGAGGATATTGCCAGCCAGTACCCGTTGACCGCCGAAGCGTTTGACCCCGAGCCGTTTGGACTCAGAATCGCGCCCGTTGCGAGTGGTGCCGCCAGCTTTTTTGTGTGCCATGACAGTTGTCCTACCTTAATATCTAAGGTGTTGATCAATGATACGGTATTGCGGTGCGCTCAACTAATCCTGTGGGGAGGGTGGTGCCGCCGATAGAGTAGTTTCGGTATCAATGGCAATGTATCTCATTGTGTAAATGCCGCAAGGAGAAAGTATGCCAAAAACAGGATTTCCGCCCGATAGAGCCCGCAGCACTTCATCGTTCTAACGGCAGGTAGACTGAGTATTCTTGCACAGGCATGCCATTAAACTGGTCAAGACGAGATTCAGCTAGAGATGGCATCAATGCGCACTTCGGTGAAATGTTGGCGGTGCCCTTGGCGGCGCCGGTATTTTTTGCGTCGCTTATAGCGCACCAATTCGATTTTGGCTGCTCGCCCGTGACCGATCACGGTACCTGTGACACAACCGCCGTCGATGTAGGGCTGTCCGATGTTGGTCAGTGTGCTGTCATCCCCTGCTTCGCTAACCATCAGCACTTGGTCGAACCGCACTTCGGCTCCCGCCTCGTCAGGCAACTTTTCAAGGCGACAGATATCGCCTGGGCGCACCCAGTGCTGTTTTCCGCCGCTTTTGATTATTGCGTATTGCATGAGCGAGCATCTACTTACGAGAGGGGGTGCTGTCGTTTCCTTTTTGGGTTGACGACAGCATTCAACCGCACTACATCCCTAATTATGGAATAGCCTACGTGGGCTATTTTAGACGCAATAGGCTCAGGCATGCAAGCAGGCATCGAATGCACGAAGAATGCTGCTTGCATCAAGCCTTTAAATCATGCTATACTGTTGGGCTCTACGGGGCTTGGGGCTTCAAATAAAACGCTAACGCTGGGCACTGTGGTCTGGTGTGGGGTCTG
>JABABF010000236.1 GCA_014238345.1 Gammaproteobacteria bacterium | reverse complement strand
TATGACGATAGTAGCGCTTGGTGGCGCGCTTGTTACCCAAAATACGCACATCGCTAGCATTGATCACAATGATATGATCGCCAGTGTCTACATGCCACGTGTACTCCGGTTTGTGCTTACCGCGCAGACGTTGGGCGATAGCAGTGGCCATCCGCCCCAACACACGGTTGCGCGCATCGACGATATACCAACGTCGCGGCACTTCGCCAGACTTTGCATGATAGGTACGAGTGGGCTTGGTCATGGTAAAAACACAAACGGCATGGGAGGACATCAACATAGATTGATCACGCCCAGACAAACTCCCAATATTGTGCCACAGAATGCGGGGACTTTGCAAGATGTACAGCCCGCTCACCCAGCGACATAGCGCCCGGTCCGCGCTGAACGATGAGCCGACATTTGCTTGTCGCCGAGTACGGTGTGCCCTAAAATACCCTCACTGGTGGGGGATCGTTCAACGGCAGGACTGCGGACTCTGACTCCGCCAATGGTGGTTCGAATCCACCTCCCCCAGCCAAGTGGCATCAACGGCACAAAGTCACGTGCTCGCATCCTCGCCTGCCTAGCACTGGGGGAAACCAACATCCCGCAACAGCGCAATGCGCCATTTTCAATGGTGGCACCAACTCCGAGCACTCAGCAGGCAATGCCAGCTCAGCTCATGCCTAACCGCCGTCCCCCATCTGGTGATCAAAGGATTGACGCACAAGGCTCATCACGTAGGGCAGCTCGTCAAGCGACTGCAGTCCGATCTCTACATCACCATTGCCCCATCGCCCCAGATTCGTCACATCCTTACACAATTTCTTCGGGTCACGCAGCTCTGCAAAAGGCATGTTAAAACTCAGTCGTAGCCGCGTGGCCTGTGGCACTGCATCCACAAAGTTGGTCTCGGCCTTGTAGGCCACATAATCCTTCCTGAACTCTTCACGTACACAGGGATCAAGGGCCAGCACCTCCTTACGGAAGGCATCGAACACCTCGCGAACCTCCTCCGACTCGCACAAGAACCGATGATCATCGATGCAATAATCACTTGGTGATGGCGCTGGCTTTGGTTGGCTCGAAGGCGTTGAGTCATTGAGCTTAGGTGGTGAGCCCCACACAATGAGCGCTTGAGCGGCGAGCATGTTGGCGCGCATTTGGATCGCATTTTCGTCCCACTTGTCGAGCCCCCTGAGCATTTCATTTAGCTTGAGCGGGCTTTCCTTGAAGCCACCAGACATATCACGCTTATCGGTGAAAAGGCGATCCTTGTACTCGGCGTTATAACCTGTGAGTGTGAGGTTGCCTAGCGTGTGTAGATATTCCCGCTGTATGCGCTCCCAATCATCGCCGAGTGCCAGTTGCCAATCTGATGAGAGATCAGGGTTCTGCGGCAAAATATGTTCAATGGTGTACTCGTCTGGCACACTTTCCTTGCGATCGTGGCTCTCAAATCGACGTAACCAGTAGCCTTTGTGTCTAAAATGGTAGAGGTTACGCTGTTGCAGTTCGCAGAGAAATTCCTCATCTCTTGGAAAGCGGCGATAGGAGTGTAGTAAGCAAAAGTGTTCTTGGAGGCTTTCAAGGTAGCGATTCTCCTGTAGCGATTTGCCAAAGGAAGCAAATGTCCGGTCCATTGAGTTGGTGGGAATACCACAAATAGCGCGGCGGAATACATACGACTCGACCAGCCGTACCGCCGCTACCAAATCAGCGGCACTGAGCTTGTCGTTGGCGTAATCTGCGTACAACCTAAGCAGAAGCGGATAGGCAACACCCGCCTTTAACTCACGCAAGTCTTCGAAGACGCGTCTGAGCGTGGCATCCTGCTCCCCACCCAGTGCTAGGGCGCAGAAATGGCCAGCGCAAGTGTGGATGTCTTTCACCAATGCCTCAATTCCCTGACCTTGCTCAGATGAGTAGTCCTTGAACGCCTGGTAGACCTTGTCCTCACGCGGGATTTTTCCAGTACGCACGGTGAGGTAATGGCGCATGAAGCTGTTGAACTGAGTACCGTAAGCCTCTTGCCCAAAATCTTGTTCCATCGGTCGCCAATAATCGTTGTAGAGATTGGTCTGGGGCTGCTGTTCAAGACCCATGAGGACAAAATTACGGATCAGATCCGCCTGACTCAGTTCCTTGCCAGTCGAGTTCATACTCTCAAAGATCTGCTGGGCGTTATCCTGATGTTGGTCGAGCGTAATATCCACTAATACAAGTTTATCCAAGCCTCGGCACACCGTAGCAAGATCACTCTTACTGGTATCGCGTAGCAGCTTTTTAAACAGAGCGAAGTTCTGCGTAACGCACAACGACGGTTCAGAGGGCTGGAGCCTGTCGCGGATAATGGCCTGAAATGAGAGATTGTCAGTCTGCGAGAGTAATAGCTTGAAGTAACGATCCGCCTTTTCAAGATGGTTAGTCAAGTAGTACTGATTTAGCTTGGGGGCGGAGAAGCCGTCGACTGGTTCGTCATCACCCAACGCTTGAGCCAACGCTTTGATGAGTAGCAACACTGTCGTCAGACGTTGCTGACCGTCGATAACAAGCAAAGGTGCTTGCTGTGAAACCTGCGACAGCCCTTCCGCCACATAGACAATAGAGCCGATAAAATGAGCCGTGATGTCATCGCGCGATCCAGCGCGGTCAATGTCATCCCACAGCTGTTGACACTGTATCTCTGTCCACGAGTAGGTGCGCTGATAGATCGGAACAATGAACTGCGGAGACTGCTTCAAAAATGGTAACAAGTGAGTCTCAGTAGCTCGCATTTTGCGCGTCCCTTCAGAAAGCCATTGCGATATGTATCATACCGCAAGAGCCAATAAAAAAGACTATTCTTCAATGATACAGTTGGTGAGGAATTCACAAGTCTGATTTATTGGCCGCTAGGAGCAGGCAACTAGCCAATAACGCATGGAGCAAGCTTCACCCGCTGACTGCCAGATAGTTGACCGATTACATTATTCCAGTCTCCCCTAGGCTGGTTTCTCTATAATTCTCCCATGCGCACCAGTTCCTACTTTCTCCCAACCCAGCGCGAAGCCCCCGCCGAGGCCGAGGCCACGAGCCATCGGTTGATGTTGCGCGCCGGACTGGTGCGGCGGCTGGCCTCTGGGCTGTACACCTGGCTGCCGCTGGGTCGCCGGGTGTTGCGGCTCGTTGAGACGGTGGTGCGTGAGGAGATGGATCGCACCGGAGCTCTGGAATTGCTGATGCCGATGGTGCAGCCCAGCGAACTGTGGCAGCGCTCGGGTCGGCGCGAGGACTATGGCTCAGAGTTGCTGAATTTTCCAGATCGCCACGGCCAAGAATACTGCCTTGGTCCTACCCACGAGGAGGTGATCACTGCACTCATCGGGCAGGAGCTCTCCAGCTACCGCCAACTACCGCTCACTCTCTACCAGATCAGCAGCAAATTCCGCGATGAAATCCGCCCGCGCAGTGGGGTCATGCGAGCGCGTGAATTCCTGATGAAAGATGCCTACTCTTTTCACCAAGATCAAGGCTGTCTTGCGCGCTGCTATCAAGCGATGCACGATGCTTACAGCCGCATCTTCACCCGCCTCGGCCTTGAGTATCGTATCGTGGAGGCCGATAGCGGGCAGATCGGCGGCGCTATTTCTCACGAATTTCAAGTGCTGGCGGCAGCGGGAGAAAATGCCGTTGCTATCGATACGACTAGCAACTACGCCATCGCCGCCGAGCTGGCTCCCTGTCCAGCGGTCGGCGAGCCGCCCCCGCCCAGTATGGCATTGCAAACCGTCCACACCGCCGACTGCCACAGCATCGCCGCTGTATGCCAACATCTCAACGCTGCGCCAGAATGTGCGCTCAAGGTGCTGGTGGTCGCCGCACGCGGCGGCGATCCCATCGCTCTGTTGTTGCGTGGCGACCACACGCTGAGCGCGGTCAAGGCGGGGCGCGCCACCGAGTTGGAACTGCCACTGCGATTCATTGCAGCAGATGAACTGCGCTCGCGCCACAACTTACAGCCCGGAGTCATCGGGCCAATCGGACTGAAGTTGCCACTGATCGCCGACCACGCCGCCGCCGAGCTCGCCGACTTTATCTGCGGTGCCAATCGCCAAGGGCACCACTATACGGGAGCCAATTGGGGACGCGACGCGCCACTACCACAACGCGCCGACTTACGCTGTGCCAGCCAAGGTGATCCAGCCCCCAGTGGCGGCGTGTTGGAGATCAAGCGCGGCATTGAGGTCGGCCATATCTTTCAGCTGGGACAAAAATACAGCATAGCAATGAATGCACAACTCAACGCCGAGGACGGTAGCCTGTTCCACCCCCACATGGGTTGCTACGGCATCGGTGTCAGTAGTATCGTCGCCGCCGCCATTGAGCAACACCACGATGAGACTGGCATCCTGTGGCCAATATCAATGGCTCCCTTCCAAGTGGCGCTAGTGCCACTGGGGCACCACCGCTCGGCGGCGGTGGCCGAAACTGCCGAGCGTCTCTATGGCGAACTGGAAAGCAGGGGCATCAGTGTGTTGCTCGACGACCGAGCCGAGCGACCCGGGGTCAAATTTGCCGATATGGAACTGATCGGCCTGCCCTATCTATTGGTCATCGGAGAACGCAGCTTGCAACACGGCATGGTCGAACTCCGACGGCGCGGCGGTGAGGAGCGTGAATTGCCCGCTGAGGAAGCTGCTGCCCAACTCAACGCGCTACTGAGCAATAGCATATCTACCACATGAAAAAATACAGCGCCTGTGCTTGGCTCGGTAGCGCCCTGCTACTCCTGAGCTCCGTCCCGGCCACAGCACAAACCCCGGCTACTCAGCGTTCGCCCTGTCGCTACGATGTCCCCGCCATTGAGCAGCCAATCCCAAAATTGCGCCAACAAGCGCAGGCGGGCGACCATACTGCCACCTGCCTCATCGCACTCAAATACCTGATCGGTAGCGGCGTGGAGCGGGATACTGATAAAGCCGTCCACTGGCTACAACAGGGAGCAAAAAAACGCCGCTCTAAACACCCCAGCGTGGGCGCCAGCATGTACTATCTGGCACAGATGATCCTCAGGGCTGAGGGGGGGCTACAACGCGACACAGCCAAGGCTCTCACCCTGTTGCGCGAGGCTGTGCAACGCAACCACCTGCAAGCGCATGTCTATCTAGGTCTGCTACTGACAGGCGGCGAGGACATCACTGCCAACCCCGAGGAGGCCATCTCTTTGTATCGTCGCGCCGCCGCGCTCAACTACGCCCCGGCGATGTTTTATTTAGGCAATGCCTACGAGCAGGGCACAGGTCTCTTAGCGGATCCAGAACAGGCGAGTTACTGGTATCAAAAATCAGCTGAAGGAGGCTTGGCGGAGGGGCAGTACAACATCGCTGTACGCCTGCTGAACGGGCATGGTGTGGCGGTAGATGTAGCACAGGCGACCAGCTGGTTGCAACAGGCGACTGAGCAGGGATTAGAAGAGGCGCGCGCCCTGTTGGTCACCCTCCGCTCCACCCAGAATACCGCCGGGCAAGTAGCTGAGCATCGAGCTGCGGCCACCATATCCGAAAGCGATTTGGGCAACTCGGAACAAAGTCGCACGGCCACCCCGACGCAACCAACCTCCCCACCAGCTGTGACCAGCGACCGACGACAACCATCGGCTAGGCCGCGCCGCGGAGTTCGCTCTATCGCACCGCCCACGCAAAAATCACTGCAACAACAGCAGTATGAATCTCTACAACAGGCCACCCAACTATTGCGTGAAGATGCGCCAGGTCACCGGCAGGGAGACGACGCTGCCGCCTTTGAAATTCTCTTGCAGCTGGCCAATCAAGGTCATCCCATCGCCCAATTCCAGGTCGGCACCCTCTACCAGCTCGGTCGCGGCACCGCCGCCGACCCCAGCAACGCAGGGCTGTGGTACCAGCGCGCCGCGCGGCAGGGGCTCCCTCAGGCGCAACACCGTCTAGCCCTGCTGTATGCAGCGGGCGTGGGACATCCGCAAAATCTACTGGAGGCCTATATATGGCTGTCATTAGCCGTGGCACAAAGCAACAACGACGGCTGGCGCCAGCAACGCGATGCCATCTTGGGTCAGTTGTCTACCGCTGGTCGTGAGCAGGCACAGTTAGAGGCTCAGCGGCGCTGGAATAAAATCCATGGCAATGCCCGCTCAAAACAACCGGCTCCCGCTACGCCTACAAGGTGAAACGAACTGACTTCCGTCAATCCCCAACCACTCCAATCACGTAGCGACCCGCCCAGGGGGGCAGGCAATCGCACTCAACGGCGGCTGTCAAGCGACCAGTAAACAGCTTGCTCCCAGCGAATGGTCAGCGAAAAAGTCGCCGCTGTAGGGGTCGTCTGCTCAGTTGCTCCCTGCACTATTCGCCAGCACCATCCGTCAAGCCTCGACGCAAATGGTACAGTGCCTCCAGTGCCTCACGCGGTGTCAAATCATCCAAATTTAGCTCACGTAACTCGGCCAGCACCGCAGTGGCGGAAGCATCATCTGACTCCGCTTCAGCCCTCGCCACCATTGCCCCAGTACTACTGTCATCATCGTGCAGGAACAAATCCTGTTGCGCCTTCAGCACCCCCAAGGTCGCCGCCTGCTCCTCTAGTTGCGCCAATTTGCTGCGTGCCCTTGACAATACTGACGCAGGCACGCCAGCGAGACGCGCCACCTGAAGGCCATAGCTACGATTCGCTGGACCCTCTTGGAGGTCGTACAGAAAGACAATGTCATCGCCGTGCTCCACTGCCCGTAAATGCACATTAGCTACTCCCGCACACTGCGCGGGCAACATTGTCAACTCGAAATAATGGGTGGCAAACAGCGTGAAGGCACCGATTTCCTCGGCCAGATGCCGAGCCGCCGCCCAGGCCAGCGCCAGACCATCAAAAGTGCTGGTACCTCGCCCAATCTCGTCCATCAACACCAAGCTACGCTCGGTAGCACTGTGCAAAATAGCCGCTGTCTCGGTCATCTCCACCATGAAAGTCGATCGCCCACCAGCCAAGTCATCCGCCGAGCCAATGCGCGTGAAAATGCGATCTAACAACGGCAGACGCGCCGAGGCGGCTGGTACAAAGCTGCCGATATGTGCCAACAGCGCCACGAGTGCCACCTGGCGCATGTAGGTGGATTTACCACCCATGTTGGGCCCCGTGATGATCAACATGCGCCGCTCAGTGCCGAGCTGGAGATCATTGGGCACAAAAGCTTGCCCAGCACCGCCCCGTGCCAATGCGCCCTCCACCACCGGATGTCGGGCAGCTCTCAATTCCATGCCCTCACCCGCTTCGAGAAATTGTGGACGACACCAACCGTCCCGCCCCGCATGAGCAGCTAAACCAGCCAGTACATCGAGCTCAGCCAGCGCCGATGCCAAGCTCTGCAAGCCCTCCAGCGGCTCGCGTAAGCGCTCTAACAGCTCCTCGTAAAGTAATCGCTCACGCGCCAGTGATCGACTACGACTGCCCAGCACCTTGTTCTCCAGCGCCTTGAGCTCGGGTGTGATGTAGCGCTCCACATGCTTGAGCGTCTGGCGGCGCACATATTCCGTCGGTGCTCGCTCCGCCTGACTACGCGGCAATTCCAAATAAAAACCATGCACCCGGTTGTAACCCGTACGCAACGCACTCAGTCCACTGCGCTGACGCTCGCGCTCCTCTAGCTCGCGTAGCACTTCGGCCACATCGCCGCCGAGTGCTCGCAGTTCGTCTAATTCCGCATCGTAGCCTGCCGCGATGACCCCGCCATCGCGCAATGTAGCGGGTAAAGGCATGTCCAAAGCGCGCTCTAGCAACTCGCACTCCAACGGGAACTCTCTCACTGCCTCGCGCAGCTCGGCGAGGCGGCCGGCAGCCTCGGGCACCGTGGCACGCACCGTCCCCACACCAGCCAAGGCCTCGCCAAGCCGAGCCAAATCACGCGGGCGTGCACTGCCCAAGGCGATGCGACTGAGAACCCTCTCTAGATCCCCCATCGGCTTCAGCGCCCTCGCCAGTGCGACCTGGCACTTCCCATCCAACAAGATTCCAACCACCTGCTGGCGCGCCTCGATCTGACGGCGATCACACAGCGGTCGCAGCAACCAACTGCGCAATAGACGTGCCCCCATCGGGGTTGCACTATGATCCAGCTCTTGTAGCATAGTACCCTCCCGGCCACCAGC
>JABABF010000235.1 GCA_014238345.1 Gammaproteobacteria bacterium | reverse complement strand
CGAGGCCAAGCGCCGCTTTATTGATGAGCCAGCGAATATGAAGCTGCTGATCGTTGTCAGCAAACTACTGACGGGCTTTGATGCGCCGAGCTGTACTTATATTTACCTTGATCAGGAATTGCATGATCACAACCTGTTTCAAGCCATTTGCCGCACCAACCGGCTCGATGGAGACGATAAGGACTACGGCCACATTGTGGATTTTAAAAGGCTATTTGGCGATGTGCAACAGGCGATTGCCGTCTATAACTCCGACGAGCTAGACACCGAGGAGAGCGGTGGTGGTGAGAATAATATCCACCTCAAGGACTGGTTGGAAGAAGGGAAGAAGAAGCTGGATGCGGCTCGGGAGGCCTTATATTATCTGTGCGAGCCGGTCGATCAGCCGCGAGATTTTGAGCAGTTCCTGCACTATTTCTGCGGTGATGCCAGCAATCCAGCGGCATTACACGAGACCGAGGTGTTACGGATAGCCTTCTACAAGGATGTGGCGACCTTTGTCCGTGCCTTTGCGGCCATCTCTGGGGATCTCAAAGAAGCGGGTTATTTAGATGCCGAAGTGCTAGAGCTGCCAGCGGAGGTAAAACGCTACGGTGACATCCGTGCGGCCATCAAGCAGCACGCGGGTGAGGAACTCGATATCAAGCCCTACGAGGCGGATATGCGCCACCTCATCAACACCTATATTCAGGCTGATGCGGTGGAAGAGCTGGGGGCACTGAGCGAGCGCTCGCTGATGGAGCTTATCGTTGACACCGGCATCCACAATGCCATTGCCACAAAGCTCAACGCGAAAGGCAAGCTTTCGAAACACTCCGTCGCCGAAGCGATCATCAATAATATTCGCAAGACCGTCATCCGCAATCAACTGACGGATCCTCGCTTTTACGAGGAGATGTCGCTACTACTTGAGGATCTCATCACGCAGAGCCGTGCAGATGCCAAAGACTATGAGGAGTTTCTGCGTCGGGCAGAGAAATTGGCCACGAGCTTGGCCGAGCAGCAGCCCGACGAAGGTATGCCAGCGGCACTACATGGCAAGCGGGAGGCCAAGGCGATCTACAACAATCTGCCGCGTATTCTTGGGGCGGGGAACCGGGTGGCCAAGGTGGCCGACTCCGGCGCTGAGGGCGCTGATTATGTGGATCCGCTCGTCAAGCTGACACTGAAGATCGACCTCGTCATGTGCGAGCAAGCGCCTGCGGATTGGAGAGGTAATCAAGCGCGCGAGGCGCAGGTGTTGAATGCACTGTGCCCGTTGCTTGACGACGACAAGCAGGCGACCAAGGAGCTCTTAGAACTCATCAAGCACCAACCGGGGTACTGCTGGACGGGACGATCGAACTCGGTGACCTCGCCATTGCGATAACGCACAAGTCGGTCAAGTACGTCCACCTGTCGGTGCACCCGCCGACGGGTCACATCACGCTGGTCGTGCCCATTGGCACTCGCCCAGCGGTG
>JABABF010000234.1 GCA_014238345.1 Gammaproteobacteria bacterium | reverse complement strand
ATGCGTCCCAACAGGGCTAGCCGCTCTGTGCGACTGGTGTTGCTATCCGCCCGCGCTAGGAATGTCTGAATAATCCACTCCGCCAGCTCTCTAGCCAGCAGAGAGCAATCTTCAGACTTTCCTCATAAGAGCCGAGCGCCATCTAATATGCTCACCGTCTTATCTGACCACCCGCTGAGCCAATGCTTGCTGGCGAGACTAGTCCTTGCTCGCCGCAATGCCCTCATTGCACCACGGTTGCGGGTCGCCCTTGAGCATGGCAGTGCGCCGCCCCTCGGCGATGCTACGCAGTGTGCCGTCATCAAAGCGCAGCTTGAGGCAGTGTTCTTCCACCCGTCGCTTGGTGTGTTCTTCGCGCAGGATGTAGTACCACAATTGCCGATGGAAGGCATCGCGCAACACCGGCTCGCCTAGTAGTTGCAACACTTGTCGCTCGCTCATCCCCACCCTCAGCCGCTCACGCTGCGCTGCTGTTGGCAGATCCCCCTCTTGCAATAGTTGGCGGTAGCCACCGGGTAGCCATCCGAAACTGCAGGCGCTGAGCGCGAGGATGGCCGCAATGCAGGTCAAGCGGATGCTGAAGTGGAGCATGGCGATATTTTTCATTCACTAAAGTGGTTTTAAAGGATAATAGCAACAGACTTGTCGTGTGGGAGACATGGTGATGGTTGATCCACATCACTCTGAATTGTCTGAGAGTGTGCTACATGGCGATCAGTCGCTACAAAAGGCAGGGCTCAAGCTGACCCGCCCTCGGCGCGATATCCTCCGGGTGCTCGAAGAAGCGGCCAATACTGGGCAACATCTCAGCGCCGATGATATTCTCCAGCAGTTGGAAATTGCCGACCGCCAAGTCGGGCTGACAACGATTTATCGGGTGCTGAATCAATTTGAACACGTCGGGCTGGTCGATCGTCATAACTTTGAGGGCGAGCATGCGGTTTTTGAATTGGCGCACCGTAGCCACCACGATCACATGGTCTGCGTAGAGAGCGGGCGCATCGAAGAGTTCTGCAATTCAGATATTGAGCGCTTGCAGAGCGAGATTGCCGAGGCGGCTGGTTACGACTTGGTGGGGCATCGCCTAGTGCTCTTTGTACGCCCCCAGAAGGGCGGCACCGATTGATCAACAGGAGGGTTCTCGCCCGCTGTACAGCGGTGAGCTGACTTCAGCTGTGTATGGACTGTGCCGCCGCCAATATTTCCTGTGCATGTGCCAGCGAGCGCTGGCTGGGGTGCCGTCCCGAGAGCAGTCTGGCGATTTCAAGCACCCGCGCTTGCTGATTTTCTAGGCGGTGTACTTGGCTTTGGCTCTGCGTTGCACCGATGGTTTTGTCGGCCACCATATGCCATTCAGCGTGGCTGGCGACCTGCGCCAAATGGGTCACACACAGCACTTGGTGCGTTGAGCCTAAAGATCGCAGTAATGTTCCGACTCGGTCAGCGGCTGCACTGCCAATGCCGGTGTCGGCTTCATCGAAGACCAGGCAGCCCGGTGCTGCACGTGCTGCGGTAGCCACTTGTAGAGCCAGTCCTAGGCGCGACAACTCACCGCCTGAGGGGATTTGGCTGAGTGGCCCCGCCGTCTGCCCAGGATTGGCGCTGAACTCAAAGATGGGTGTTTCTGCCCCGAGTGCCGAGGGGGTGCGAGTGTTGCGAGGCTCAAGTCGTAACTCAAAGCGGGCATGCTCTAAATCTAATTCGTGCAGTAGCTCCGTCACGGTGGGTACCAGCCGCTGGGCGGCGGTGGCACGGGCGGCACTCAACTCCTGGGTGGCTCGGTGGTAGGCCGCCACGGCATCGCTGAGTTCGAGTAGCAGCGCGGCGTGGCGCGCCTCTCCCTGCTCCAGCACGGCAAGCTCAGCCGTCAACCGCTCGGTCAGTGCGGGCAGTTCGGCTTCTGCAATACGGTGTTTGCGAGCCACTCGGTGGAGTGCTGCTATGCGCTCCTCCACCGCCGCCAATCGTGCTGGGTCGTTGTCCAGCGTCGCCAAGTAATCTTCTAGCACCCGCCGAGCCTCGCCTAGCTGAGAGGATGCGCTCTGTAGCAGTTCCAAGGGCTCCTGCAGTTGTGCATCTCGTGTCGCCACTTCGCGGACAGCCGCCAGCGCCGATGCCACAGCACTGTTCTCGCAGGCCTGTAGTGCCTCGCCGATACCATCACGGAGCGCGTCGCTCCCAGCCAAGCGGCGGTGCTCTTCGTCCAGTGCCTCAAGCTCCGTACGCTCGGCTCCCAACTCGCTCAGCTCTTGGCATTGATAGCGCAACAGCTCGGCATGCGCCCCGTCTCCCAATCGCTCGGTGTCTTCGAGTTGCCGCTGTAGCTGGTGCCAGTGCGCGGCGGTATCACGCACGGCAGCGGCGGGTTCAACCACGCTTTCCTCGCTGTCAAGTAGCAGGCGTTGTACTGCAGGGCGGCTCAGGCTGTAGTGGGCGTGCTGGCTGTGTAGCACTGCGAGCTGCTCGCCTAAAGCGCTGAGCTCGCGCACTGTGCAGGGCCGACCATTGATACGAGCGCGACTGCGCCCCTCGGCGCTGATACTACGCTGCACCAAGCACTCCGAGCCGCCATCGCCGCTCTCGTCGAAT
Source organism: Gammaproteobacteria bacterium (assembly GCA_014238345.1). Taxonomy (GTDB): domain Bacteria; phylum Pseudomonadota; class Gammaproteobacteria; order JABABF01; family JABABF01; genus JABABF01. The sequence goes on along the minus strand of JABABF010000234.1, from coordinate 2,330 downwards.
TCGGTGTCTCGTAGCAAAGCCCGTGCCCTGCTGTTTGGCGCGAGTTGAAAGCGGGCGCTGATCTCGGCTCGTACACAGCCGTCTCGCACGGTGCGCTGACCCTCAGCACGACCTCCCAGCACCAGCCCCAAGGCATCCAACAGCAGTGATTTTCCAGCTCCCGTCTCGCCCGTGAGTACTGTCATCCCAGCGGTGAACTCCAACTCCAGCTGTCTGATCACGGTGAAATCGCGGATGCACAGTTCGCTCAGCATAGGTTTGCACCATCGTCCCGCCAACGATTATAGGATGTTGGGGTGTTGGTAGTGCTTGAATTATTGCGTTTTTGCCCCCATATAAGCAAGATATCAAAGGTGTGTTCGTTGGCCTCGCCATGTTGTCAGCGGATTTTGTTGGAGTGTGGCAGAAATGGGCAGTGATCAGAAAAATCATGCGGGGGATCAAGTAGATAGCGTAGATCTAGATAGCGTAGATCGCGTTGATTTCGATGATGCGGTAGTGAGTGCAGTGAGTGGTGGGTCGGTAGAGCCAGATGCTGGGGCTACAGGCGTGACAGAGGCAGCGCTAGCAGAGGATGAAACGCGTAGCAGTAGCATTGGTAGCGAAAGCGAAAGCGAAAGCGAAGCCGAAGCCCCCGCGCCGCCGCCCTCGGAGTTGGAACTGCTACAGGGGCAGCTCGAGGCCGAGCGTGGGCGCAGCGATGAACTATTGCGCCAAGTGGCGGATGCGCGCAATGAGATGGAAGCCGTGCAACGCCGTTCAGAGCAACAGTTGGAACGCAGTCGCCGCCATCAAATGGCGGATTTCCTGCGCGATCTGTTGCCGATTTTGGATGAGTTTCAGCAGGCCTTAGCTGTCTTGGATGCTGATGGGGCAAGGGCTACGGAGGATGGAAATGGTGCGACGGGTCACGACCATGAGCATGACAGCATCCAGCCGCAGGCAACGGATGCTGCATTGGCTGAGGGGGTGCGCCTTACACAGCACAATCTGCTCGAGCTGTTGCGCCGTCATGGTCTTGAAGAGTTGACGCCCCAAGGGGAGGTCTTCGACCCGCTCTTCCACGAGGCGATTTCCTCGGTGGAGGCAGCGCCGACGGTTGCGGCCAATACGGTGGTGCAGGTGGTGCAACGCGGTTACACCCTACACGATCGCCTGTTGCGTGCTGCACGGGTGATGGTGGCGGCACAGCCATCGGCAGCATCAGACACCGTGGCGGACGCAAGCGACCGCAACACACAAGAAGGTGATGAGAGGGCTTCTTGAAGTCCAATCGATCAAGTAGACACAACGAAGGCTAGAGATAGAGATATGGGCAAGATCATTGGCATAGACTTGGGGACGACTAATTCCTGCGTCGCGGTAATTGAGGGCAGGACCCCCAAAGTGATTGAAAACTCCGAGGGGGCGCGTACGACACCGTCTCTGGTTGCCTATACCGACAAAGACGAAGTGCTGGTCGGACAGGCGGCCAAGCGCCAAGCGGTCACCAATCCGGAGAACACGCTGTATGCGATCAAGCGCCTGATCGGTCGTAAGTTCAGTGATGCATTGCTCAAGCGCGACATCAAAACGGCACCGTTCAAAATTGTCGGCGCAGACAACGGCGATGCCTGGGTGGAGTCGCGTGGGCGCAAGATCGCTCCGCCGGAGGTCTCTGCACAAGTGCTGATGAAAATGAAGCGCACTGCCGAAGATTACTTGGGTGCCGAGGTGAGCGATGCGGTGGTGACAGTGCCAGCCTATTTCAACGACTCCCAGCGCAAAGCGACCAAAGATGCCGGACGTATCGCTGGTCTTGAGGTCAAACGCGTCGTCAATGAGCCGACAGCGGCGGCCTTGGCCTACGGTCTGGACAAGGGCGGCCACGATAGCAAAATCGCCGTTTACGATTTGGGCGGCGGCACCTTTGACATCTCGATTATCGAGTCCGCCCAAGTCGATGATGAGCGCCAATTTGAGGTATTGTCGACCAATGGGGACACCTTTCTTGGCGGCGAGGATTTCGACCAGCGCTTGATCGAGCATCTGTCCGACTTCTTTCAGAGCGAGCACGGCATGGATCTGCGTGGGGATCCGTTGGCTCGCCAGCGTCTCAAGGAGGCTTCCGAGAAAGCCAAGATAGAGCTGTCCAGCAGTCAGCAGACCGAGATCAACTTGCCCTACATCACTGCCGACAGCAGTGGTCCCAAGCACTTGGTGATGCAGCTGACCCGCGCCAAGTTTGAGTCGCTGGTCGAAGATTTGGTGGAGAAGACGTTGGCACCGATGCGCACGGCATTGGAGGATGCCAAGCTGGATGCGGGAGATATCTCCGAGATCCTGCTGGT
>JABABF010000233.1 GCA_014238345.1 Gammaproteobacteria bacterium | reverse complement strand
GCGAGTAGATTGCTTTGCCGTTGCCGATCGTCAAATCAACCGCATGATGGCCAGCTTAGCTCAAGCTTTGCGAGCCAATCCCCGCTTTGCACGCCGATTGTTTCAAGTGGAGTTTCATTGCAGCAGTATTGGCGAGCGACTGGTCACACTGATCTATCGCCGCCCGTTGCCAGATCGCTGGCTGAGCTGGGGCACAGCGCTCAGCGCGCAGCTCAAGGCATCGGTTATCGGGCGTAGCCGCGGTGAGCGACTTGTTGTCGGGCAAGACTTTATCCGCGAATGCATGCAGGTCAGCGGCATTGAGTACCGCTGGCGACAACCAGAGGGTTGCTTCACGCAGACCAACGCCACGGTAAATCGGGAGATGCTGCAATGGGTGAGCGATTGTGCTGCCCAGTTCGGCGACACACTCTTGGAACTACACTGCGGTAGCGGAAATTTCACACTGCCAGTAGCACGGCTTTTCAAGCAGGTGCTCGCCGCCGATACGGGGCGGCGCGCCATCTCCGCCCTCGTAGACAATCTGCGCGACAATCACATCAACAACGTCTGGCCATTGCGCATGTCGGCGCAGGAAGTTTGGCAGGCACTGCGCGCTGAACGCCGCTTCAGGCGCCTGCGTAAACTGCCCCGATTCAACGCACAGTTCAATACATTATTGGTCGACCCACCACGGATAGGACTCGACGAGGCCGCGCTGTCCTGTGCCCGCACCGTACCAGAAATGCTGTATATTTCCTGTAATCCACACAGCCTACGCCGCGATCTTGAGTGCCTACCGCACCATAGACTGCGCCGCTTGGCGCTGTTCGATCAATTCCCCTACACGCCACATATCGAATGTGGTGCGTGGCTCAGCAACAGCCGACCCGAGGAGGCATACCAATGGCCATCACCGCCCTGAACGAAATGCAAATTGCCGAGGCACTCAACGCTTGTCCACAGTGGCAATTATCGGATAACCAGCTGTGCCGCCAGCTAGTGTTCCGGGATTTTTCCGAGGCCTTCGGCTTCCTCTCGCAAATCGCCTTGATCGCCGAGCGCATGAATCACCACCCGGAGATCCGCAACTGTTATCGGGAAGTTGAATTGCGCCTAAGCACCCACGATGCCAATGGCATCAGCGAGCGGGATTTTGCTCTGGCCGCTGCTATTGATGCCCTGCTACCCTAGCCTCTATTCAAAGTGCAGCAGGCGCACCATCCGCACTCAGGCCGCACTCAGGCACACACAAAAGGATTGTGGCGCATCTCCTCTGCAAGACTCGTCGGCGGGCCATGACCGGGAATAACTTTAGCTGATTCATCAAGAGTATATAACCTATTCCTTATAGAATGCTCTAATTGAGCGGCATCGCCCCCTGGAAAATCCGTGCGCCCTATGGAGCGCTGGAATAGAGTGTCTCCAGAGAGCAGTAATTTATCCTCAGCAAACCAAAAACTCAGCGATCCCGGGGTATGCCCTGGTGTGTGCAACACCACGCCCCCACAACAGGAGAGTGGCTCCTCGTGCTGTAATTCATGATCTGGTGGGGGCAACGGGTCGCAGCTGAGCCCGAAGGCCTGTGCCTGTTGCTCAACCATGTCCCACAAGTAGCGATCCTCTGGATGTAACTGCAAACTCGCACCCGTGGCCCGTTGGAGTGCCCCAGCCGCCAAGATATGATCCAAGTGTGCATGGGTGTGGATAATCGATTTCAGCTGCAATTGATGATGGGCTAAGCGGGACAAAATATACTCTACATCGCCGCCGGGATCCACCACAATGGCGTGGCGGCTCAATGGATCGCCGAGCACATTGCAATTGCACTGTAGCGGACCGACAGGAAACCACTCGTGAATCAGTTCAGGGGCAGTAGCCGCATGTGCCATGCTCTCACTCATTGTGTCGAATCCCCGAACAAGGCGCTGTAACGCCGCTCTAACTCAGCGTAGATGAAGCCACCAAACGCCGCTCCCATATCCGCCTCATCTCCTACTGGCAACTGATCAATGATCTGTTGCAAATGCTCGTTGTCCTCCAGCCCGTTCCACATCTTGTGGTAGCTACCCTCCCGATAACCTTGGTCTTGACGGAAACGATTAAGTACATTTTTACCGACATAGCGACGGTGTAGAGCCACCGGACTCAGCGCGGCGGCAGTGAGCAGATCCACAAATGATTCCATATCAAAATCCTGTCGCTGCAGCACAGCGGCGGCCAGTGCCTCAGCGCACTGGGTAACATCCATTGAAGCGTCGCTGGTCGCTGTCCACTTGGCAAAGCACTGTGCCAACCAGGGAGCTAGCTCATCAGCCGAGCGTTGCTCCATCAGCGCGCTGAGCCCAAAGTGCCATATATCTACCACTTCTAATTGCAGCTGAGCCTGATTTGGCTGCTCACTACGCCACCATTGATAGCCAGTATGCCCGACCAACTCGGCACATTCTATCCAGATGGCTCGGAACCACGAATAGCCTTGTTCGCGCCATGCGGGATGTATGCGCTCATTCATCTCCGCTTGCAGACGCAACATCTGTGCACAGTCAGCCGTGCTCAGCTGACCGGTAGCGGCTGATGCCTCATTCATCAACAGTGCGCATAAATTACGCTAGCTGAACACCGTGCGCGCCACCAGCTCTCCGCAGGTTGCTGTGGTGGTAGGCCGTGTCATGCTGTCCCCCTAGTGAGGCTCCGCCTCCAGCGCTTCATCGGGCTCGGGCTCTAGTACATCTTCAAGCCGGAATTGAAACCGATCATAGACATAATGGCTGAGCTGATAGACCCAAGGACTGTGCCGTGCGTTCATTTGCTCCGCTTCAGCCACCGCTTCGGCTGAGGCTCCCTCGGCACTGCTGAAACTGAGCCGTAGCCACGGGGCAACGCTGTCTTGGTACAGTGTGGCGCTGATCATCAGGCCATTGTACAAATTGAAATCAAATTGCCATTGCGTTGCAGTTAACTGAGTTGCAGCCGCCTCGACTCCATCGAGCTGCAAGTCTTGTAATAGGTTGCCATAGCGATTTAATGCACTCGCATAACGCAGGCGCATAAACTCTGGCTGCTCGACCAAACGCAAATTTTTCTCATCTACGCTGTCGCGCTCCAATGTCCACTGCCCCCCCAATTCATCGGCAATGCGCAACGAAGCCACCCTACTGTAGGGCAGATCGACAATCGTGCTTTGAAGCCAGCCAATGCTCTCGGGTGGCGGGAGTGCAACTTCCCGGTCACCGAGCCAACTTTGGGGACTGCTGGGGCGGCGCAAAAAGTGCCCCGTGCGCAGTGTTGATCGATCACCGACCAACACCTCTAACAGTGTCTCACCACTGTCGTCTATAACACGCAACAGACCTGAGCGACTCCCCGGCGCATGGATGTCGTTGAGTCCCAGTTGCCCATAGTCCTCAGGGCGGCGACTTTTTTCCTCAATCAAATGCATCTCGACCAAAGATTCCAGCAGGGCGAATACACGCTCTCGGTCAGCGGGATAGCCGCTAGGTTTAGCCACCACCCAATGCGACCCTTCCCAGCTCACGCTGTCGGTCTCACTCGACTGTGCATCTTGCCAAATGATCTCTCCAACCGTCTCCAGCTGGTCGGCCAGCTGGGGTGCCAAGGCAATGCCATCAGTCTGCCAACGGCTAGCAAAGTGCTGCGTAGAAAACACCGCTACTAACAGCAAAAATACTGTGCTCAGCGGCAATGCAACGCGGTAGCTTAGCACCCTATTCCGCTCGCCATGTACGGCGGTGCCACCAGTTGTATAGCTGCCATCCACCCCACATCAGCAACACCATCAGTATCGGAGCAAGCACAATGTTGATCAGTTTCAAAGATGTCCCGAGCCTTTCGATATCCTGATCTAACTGGTGACGCACCTTGCGCAATTCGCGCCGCAACTGCAGGCGCTCTTGCTGGAAGCCGCGCAGGGTTTGCCGCCGCTGCTTATTGATCCCTATACGGCTCTCCCCCTCCTGCGCTTGGCGCTGGATATCAGCTAATTTGCGCTCTGTCTCTCGTAAGCGAGTCTCTAATAGCTCGGCTTGATCTCGGTGCTGCTCATCGGCGCGCTTGCGCAAAGCCTCAACGACTAGAAAGGGGCGCGAGAAGCGCCCACGACTACGCACTGAGATCAGCGCGGCACTGCCGCTGAGATGATCGACTGCATTCAACACAAAGCTGCCATTAGCGGCAATCGGTGTCATAAAGGAATGCCCCAACAACCGCCGCTCACGCACCCAAAAGCGATCGGCCAGCAGATCGCTATCGGAGACGACAATGCGTTCAGACACGACTCCTTCTGGCGCATGAGAAATGTGTTCCACCGCACTTGACACCGACGCTGGCGGCGCGTCAAAGGCACTGTTAACTGAACCTCCAACTCTGACGGCGAGTCGCTGAACCCCGGCAGGTAGCGAGCGCACTTCGTCGTAGAAGCGCTTGCCATCGGCGTGGTGAGCGGCCAATACGCGCAATTCGACCAGACGCGCCTCGGCACTGGTAGTGATAAGTTCATCGCGGTGGGTGGTGCCTGAGCTATCCTCCTCGCTCCAGCTGAGTCCACCAGCGGTACCCATGTTCAAGCTGTCTAATTCTGCAGTGATCACATCCTGCTGACTCATCCCCGCCACTGGCACTGAAAAGTACGCTGGATGGCGTTGTGGAGAACCTTGGCTGGTTTGAATACTCAGCGCCCAAGCGGGCTCTGCAACTACCTGTTGCTCATTAAAAACAATACCCCAGGCATTCAAAATACGGCGAGTGGCAATGAGGCTCTCCACCTCATCTGTGATGCCCGCAATCTGTGAGAGCTCATTGACTGGGTCGGCAAACACCAATAACTTTCCACCGCGTACCGCGTACTGGTCGATGAAGTACAGGCTCTGCTCAGACAGCCCACCGGGGTGGGCGACAATTAATAGGTCGCTGTCAGCTGGCAGATTATCCACCAACCCCTCACTGTGGATGCGCACTTTGAATTTGTTGCGCAACTGCTGTACCACCGCCCATTCTTTGCCGCTTTCCCGCTGTAAGGGCTGTGCGCTGAGCAAGTCTAATACGGGTTTATGTGGATGTAGCAATTGATCCAAATGGCGGCTCAACTCATATTCGAGTAAATGCTCCCCGCTCAGTTCAAAGCGCGGCATGATCACTTGCCGATCCACACTGTCTACCATTGCCAATCCAAAGTAGACCGACGCATTGACCTCAGGCACTTTGAGTCCTTGGATACCATAGCTAGCTGCCTGTTCCTCTTCCTCAGAAAAAGGCTCAGGATCGATGATGCGCAAGCGCAATTGCTCGCCACCGATAGAATCGTATTCTTCCAATAATTCTCGCACCCGGCGCGCATAGTTGTGCAACCCTGGGCTAGCGCGCGCCGCACGCTCCGAAAAATAAAAATAGAAATAGACTGGCGAGTCGATCTCTTCGATCAACGATCGACTGCCAGCTGACAGCGTATACAAGCAATGCTCGGTGAGGTCGACGCGCAACCGACTAAACAGTAGGTTGTTGAGCAAATTAAAACAGATAAATGACACCGCTACGGCGATCAGTGCTGGGGCATGCCAGTTGTCGCGCAGCTGCGCCATAGTGCCGGACTGATCAGCCATAATTCAACGAGTTTGGACGCGGTCGAGCACAAT
>JABABF010000232.1 GCA_014238345.1 Gammaproteobacteria bacterium | reverse complement strand
CCGCTACCAGACTACCGTTGCCGCCATACAACGCATCAACGGCTTGGCCGATGATGCGTTCTTGCTACCTGATGATCAGCTCTTATTGATGACACCTCTGCACCACCCTAAACACTATGTGCTGAGCGCTGGGCAACGAGCTCTGCTGAGTAGCGGCAACACTGCAAAACCCCCGAGCCAACACCGCATCCACCACGTGGTGCGCGGTGGCGAAAGTCTGTGGAGCATCTCGCGCCAGTACGGCATCGGCAGCTACCAGCAAATTGCCTCGTGGAACCAGCTAAACGCAGGAGACACCCTGCAGATGGGTGCGCGCCTCGCACTGTGGGTGCCCACCAATCTAAGTCAGCAAGGTGGCGACTTGGCCGCCGCCAACAACACAGCTAATCGCTATGGACGCATCACCTACCATGTGCGCCCCGGCGATTCGCTCATCGGGATCGCCCAACGTTTTGGTGTTGACATCCGACAGATCACAAAATGGAACTCCTTAGATGCCCATGCATACATCAAACCACAACAAATTTTGGTACTCTACCCAGAGATGCGCTAAGCTGTGGCGGCGATCGTCCCGCTCAGCAGCGTTGCTCGTCATACTATCGCTAGTAGCCTGCAACAGCGGGTCATTGCACTCAGCCCAACCCGGTGTTGGCAATAGCGCCAGCGTTCAAACAACGGTGGCCGGTGCCGCTATTGTCCCCCCAGTAGCCACTACTACTAATCCACCACCTACAGAGCGAGCAACCCATCCAGCTCAAGGTCTGCCACTGTTGCCTGACACCGCCACCCAAAGAGCGCGGTGTGTAGCCGGTCTGGAATCATTGCGCGATGCTTTCCATCACTTAGAGCGCTTTCCCGGCGTACCAGAGCAGGCCAACTACCTAGAGCCACTCAACCAATTGCTGCAGCAGTTAGACAACATCAATGCCTTGGCTTCCCTCTATGCCAATGTGCATCCCAACGCAGACATGCGCGAGGCGAACGAGCATTGCCAGCGTGAGCTCAGCCAAATAGCCACCGAAATTGGCCTGTCAAATGCCCTCTACCAACGGCTTAAATTAGTGGAGATCGATGCGCTACTCGATGCAAAAACCAAGCGCTTCGTGATAGAAATGCTGAGTGACTTCAAGCGTTCCGGAGTGCAATTAGCAGCAGCTGAACAAAATCAGTTGCGCCACTTGCAAGAGCGCATCGTGGAGCTCTCCCAGGATTATTCGCGCAATATTCGAGAAGATGTGCGCTCGGTCACAGCCCGTGCACAGGCACTCGATGGCCTGCCACCAGATTTCATCAGCACCCATCCCTTGAGCGCCGAAGGTCACTCGGTCATCACTACCGATTACCCTTCTTTCTTCCCAGTCATGCGCTACGCTCACAACGATGCATTGCGCGAGCGCCTCTATCGACAGTTCGCTAACCGAGGCTACCCGAGCAACCAGCAGACCTTGTTGGCTCTGCTACAAGCACGCTACCTGCTAGCTCAGCTACTCGGCTACCCGGACTACGCGAGCTATGCCACTGAAAAATTAATGATCAAAACTCCAGAGCGGGCACAACGCTTCATCGATCGGATTGACCAGCTGGCTCGACCGCGAGCAAAACAAGACTATCGGGCGCAGCTATTGCGATTGCAGCGCCAGTACCCGAGGCTGTCGGCGGTCGGGGAATGGCAACGCTACTACATTGTCAACCTACTCAAAGAAGAGCAACACGACCTCGATCCTCAACTGGTACGGCAGCACTTTCCCTATGCCCAAGTGAGGGATGGCATCTTCCAGCTGGTCAAACGCCTGTTTGCTCTCGAAGTGCGGCCTTGGGAGACACCGGTATGGCATCCCTCTGTCCAAGCCTATGCACTCTATGAAAACGGCCACCCAATCGGAAACTTCTACCTTGACATGCAGCCGCGCGAAGGAAAATACAAGCATGCTGCTTTCTTTTCTATCCGTAGTGCAGGCCGCGAAGCAGGAGGCTTGAGGCAATTGCCATTGGGAGCCTTGGTATGTAATTTTCCAGCGCCGGGGCTCGGTGACGATGCCCAGGCTTTCTTGGATCATGGGCAAGTCGTGACCTTCTTGCACGAGTTCGGTCATCTGCTACATTTCATGCTGGCCAGTGCACAACCTTGGTCGACTCAAGCCGGGATCCGCACCGAACTGGATTTTGTCGAAGCACCCTCACAGATGCTTGAGGAGTGGGCGTGGGACTACGAGACTTTGCGCGATTTCTCCATCGGCACGAACCGCCCAGCGATCAGTGCCGAGCTGGTGCAGAAAATGAATGCGGCGCGCTATCTGGCTCACGGGACTTGGGTGCGTCGCCAAGGCTACTATGCTGCACTGTCGTTGCACTTATACCGTAGCAACCCCGAACTGCTCGACCTTGATCGCGACATGCTCCGTCTCCAGAAGCAATACTCGCCTTATCCACACACACCCGACACGCACTTCTACGCCAATTTCGGACACTTGGTCGGCTATTCATCTAATTATTACACCTATATGTGGTCCAAGGTGATCGCCGCTGATATGTTGGCGCACTTTCAACAGGCCGACACCGCCGCCGAACGAGCCCACACCGCCCAACGCTACAAAGAGCTCGTACTCCAAGCAGGAGGCAGTGCGCCCGCCATGGAACTAGTCGAGACATTCCTGAAGCGCCCACTCAACTTCGATGCCTTCAAGAACCAGCTCAGTGCCGACCACTCTGGGTTGTGATCCTCCCCCACCCCAATAACCGATGGTTGCACTTGCCAATAACCGCCTTGCGCCGTTACAATCAACGCTGATATCAGCGCTATAGCCCAACCTGCACAAGTAGTGGCGAGAGAACCTCAGTGTGAACCTAGATAGTATCCCCCATCAAGCACGACTCAACACGATAGTTAAAGGGGCGCGCCAATGTCTGTGGTGCGCCGCATCACCCGTTTTGCTGGCCTTGTTACTCAGCGCCTGTGGCGAGCAAGAATCTGCCGTGACGATCGGCAACGAAGAGAAAGTATTGCATATGGGCATCGGTGCCGAGCCCCAAGCCTTGGATCCGCATGTCGTCACCGGAGTGACCGAAAGCCGCGTCATCCATGCCTTACTAGAAGGTTTGACCAGTAAAAATCCACAGACGCTTCAGCCCATCCCAGGCGCAGCAGAATCATGGGAAATATCTGCAGATAGAATGACTTATACATTCAACCTAAGGCAGGATGGGAAATGGAGCAACGGCGACCCCGT
>JABABF010000231.1 GCA_014238345.1 Gammaproteobacteria bacterium | reverse complement strand
GCCGGTGCAAAGTGGTGATGATGTCGGGGTACATCGCTGCTACCGCGTTCTCGCAGTCGTTGTGAGCACGTTGCACCACCGCCCGATCAATTTTGGTCGGCGGCGTATTGCGGGTCAATTGTGGGTGGGCGAAGACAGCTGCAGTAGCCACGGACTGTGGCGGCACTGCCACCAACCAGAGCTGCTCTTCGAAGTCCATCGGCCACAGCAAATCACCCACTCCTTCACCCCATGCGGCGCGTGAGTAAATGAACAGTGGCACATCGGCACCGAGCCGGGCACCCAGTCGCGCCAAGGCTCCCCGTCCCAACCGCGTTTTCCATAGGCGGTTCAGCGCGATCAGCACAGCTGCTGCATCGGCGCTACCGCCGCCTAGGCCGCCTCCTATGGGCAGCTGTTTATCAATCTGAATTTCAGCACCCAGCCCCACACCAGTGGTGACTTGCAACAGTCGTGCCGCGCGCAGAGCAAGGCCGCCGCGTGGCTCGCCGCGACTGCGGATACGCCGATTATTGTGCACCCGCACGGTAACCGTATCGCTATAGTCTAGAAATTGGTAGGCGGTTTGTAGCTGGTGGTGACCATCGTTGCGTCGTGCGTTGATGTGCAGGAATAAATTGATTTTGGCTGGGGCGAGCAGGCGTATGGCGGATGAGTTAGTGCACATTACGGAGTTGCGTGTCCGGCAGGTAGCCATGCCTGTGGGCGGAAGTGTAATACCAGTCGCCCATCGTGCCACAGCTCGATCTCACGCGGTAGTGATCGTGCCGAGCCGCGCCTCAGGCGAGAGCCAAAGCGCAGCTGCCACGGCTCGCGTAGCAGCTGGCGAGGCGGCTCGTTCGGGTCACCCAATACCGTATCTCCGGGCGAGGCTCGTCCTAGCAGCCAGTGCCCCAGCTGTGCCATGGGCAACGGCTCACCGCCGCTGAGCCGCTGAGTCAGCTGCATTGGGTCAGGAGCACATTCTGGTACCGCATCGCCGCGCCGCAGGCAGGCTTCAATACCATTCCATTCAAGACGCAGTGCTGCCCCCAAAGCGTGGGAGACAGTGAGTTCATAGTGTTGCTCCCCACGCTGTCGCCAGTGTAGCCAGCCACTGATACGGCGTTGGTCGACAGCGTGTAACACCACGCGACCGCGTAGCTGCCACGCTACGGGCAGTGGTGCGTCTATCGCAGACTCGCTCGCCAGTGGCAACACGCTATGGCAGGCCGCCAGCGCGGGCAACAGGGCGGCGATGCTGAGAGTGTGCCATCGTCTACGCACGGTAGTTGGGTAGCGCTGCGCTGGCCGCACTCGCTCGGCCATCATGTGTTGAGAAACCGTTGCATAGTGCGCCGTAGCACTGGGCTGTCCGGGTGCATTGCCAGCGTGCGAGCCCACAGTTCACGCGCCTCTTCATGGCGCTTTAGTGCCCACAGCAACTCGCCGAGATGGGCGGATATCTCAGGGTCTGATGGTCGCAGGCGTAGCGCTCGTTGCAAGTAGAGCAATGCCGTGTCCAGCTGGCCGAGGCGGTACAGCACCCATCCCATACTATCGATGATGGCGGCATCCTCTGGCTGTTGTTTCAGCGCTCGCTGGACGAGTATTCGCGCCTCGTCGAGTTCAATGCCCTGGTCGGCGAGTGAGTAGCCGAGGGCATTCTGTAGAGCAGCATCCTGAGGTGAATGCGTCAATAGGGCGCGCAATCGCTGAATGCCGTCTTCCGCGTCCTTGCCCTCAACCCCAGCTAGAGCGCGTAGATACGCCAAAGATTCGTGTTGGGGAAATTGCGCTAGGGCACTTTCGAGTACAGCGGCGCTCTCGCCCCAGCGGTGTTTGCGCTGTAGGAGCTGCGCTTCGAGTAGCCACAACTGTGGGCTTAGCTGTGGCTGTGTAGTGCGCAGCTGTCGTAGCAGCCCTCGATATTCGGCGATGGTCTCAGTGTGCTCCAACAGTGGCGATAAACGGAGCAGACCAGGCATAGGGTGGCTGGCATCCACTGCTTTGCGCCGCCATTCTATCGCCCGTGCAGTATCCCCTGCTTGAGCGGCTAGCCATCCCAAATAATGTTGAGCTGCGGCCTGATGACCAGCGATATTTAGCAGTTGGCGCAAGTGTTGCGCTGCTTTGTCGAAGTGCCCGAGCGCCATTGACAACAGCGCAGATTGCCACAATAGCGATGGCTCTTGTGGTGACTCCTGTAGCCAGTTATGCAGCTCTTTCCAAGCGGCCTGCGGCTGATGTTGCCGGAGCAATTCCTCGACCAATCTCCAGCGCAGACGGGGTAGCGTGGGCACTGCCGACACCCATTGGCGTTGGCGGCGCAGGATCTCTTGGTCGCGCCCGAGGCGGGTCAATAGGCGAAATTCATCTTGTAGCCACGATGTGTTGAACGCCCATTGCACGATGGAGTCGGGAAAGGCTAGCCGAGCCTGCTCTAATTGTGTCAGCGCCGCCTCAAGTTGCCCATCGGCCTCCAGTATCAAGGCGATGCTATGGAGGCGCGAGGATTCGAGTCGCGCTGGGTTGTCTGGCAAGGATAGCTGAGACAGTGCACGCTTCACCGCCCGTCGTCTGCGAGCTGAGCCGATACGCAGCTGGCGCGCCAATTGTGTCAAGTCGGGGCGTGCACCGAGCGCCAGCGCCGCTTCTAGCTGTTGCTGCCCCTCCTGTGCCTCCCCTCGTTCCAACAGCAAAAAAGCCATTAACAAATGTGCTTCAGGAGTGGCTTGGCCGGATGCCTCAGTCGCTAAAATCCAGCTGCGAGTAGCACGGTATGCGGTGCTGTTGTGTCCCAAACTATAGGCCAACCGTGCGGCCCATTTCGCGATTTGCGCGTCTTTAGTCTGCGTAGCCTGCTCCAAGTAGTGCTCTAGTGCCAGCTCGCGTTCACCCCGTGCTATGGCGAATTCACCAACCAGTAATTGATATAGAGAGTCGCCAGGAAAGGCCGATTGGGCTGTGGTGTGACTGTGGCTGGCGCAGGCACAGAGCCAGCAGCTGCTGAGCAACAGACCCAGTGCGCGTATTCGGGAGCTTAGTTGCACAGGGGATAAAATAGGTGGTTGCTCATCTCCCTATTAGGGTAATGTCTTTTTCAATCACAGGCATCAACTACCGGCAGGTCGGGATTCAGCTGCGTGAGCGTGTGGCCTTCACTGCTGAAGCGTTGCCGGATACATTGGCGGCACTTGCCGAGGTGCCGGGGCTGAGCGAAGGCTTGCTTCTCTCTACCTGTAACCGCACCGAGATCTACCATGTGGGCGCAGTTGGCTCCGATGAGCTGCTGTGCTGGTTGGCACACTGTGGTGGAATCAATGCAGATAGCTTGCGAGATCACGCCTACCACTATCAGAATGACGAGGCCGTGATGCACGGTATGCGGGTTGCCTGTGGCCTTGATTCGATGGTGCTGGGTGAGCCCCAGATATTAGGGCAGCTGAAATCGGCCGTGGCACTGGCTCGGGGATGCGGCTTGGTCGGTAGGGTGCTGGAGCCAGCGCTCCAGCAACTGTTCCGTGTTGCCAAGCAGGTGCGTACTGAGACCTCAATCGGTCGCCATCCGGTTTCGCTGCCCTCGGTAATCGCCTCACTGGCATCTCAAATGTTTGCCGCGCCGAGGCAGTTGCAGGTGCTGGCGGTCGGAGCGGGTGATATTATCCGCGCCGTGCTGAGACATTTGGCTGAGAGAGGCACTGGGTCGATTACTATCGCCAATCGCAGTCAGCATTCCGTCGCCGAACTGGTGCACTCGCTGGGCGCTGATTATTTGCCCTTGGGTGAACTGCCGTCGGCGCTCGCGCGCTCGGATATGGTCATCTGTGGTGTGGACAGCGCGGCCACGCTGCTGAGCCGTGCGGATCTAGAGCAGAGCGGGGCGCGTCCGGCGCAAAGTCCATTGTTGGTGGTGGATCTCGCCGTGCCGCGCAATGTCGAGCCAGCTGCACATGTGTTGGAAAATGTCTATCTCTACAGCCTTGATAATCTGTGGCAGCTACTGGAGGAGAGCCGCTACCGCCGCGAGACCGAACTCCCCGAGGCCGAGGCGTTGCTGGCAACAGGGCTGGTCACTTATCGCAATGCGGCACGCGAACGGGCGGCGGGAGAATTAATCGCAGCCTACCGCGGTCAGGCCGCACAGTTGCGCGATGCCGTGTTAGGGAGAGCTCTGCGTCAGCTGGATAAGGGGTGCGAACCACGCGAGGTGGCCACGGCATTAGCGCAAGCGCTGACCCGCAAGTTAACCCATGTCCCTAGCGCGCATATACGGCGGGTCTTCGCTGGCCGCGAGGGAGTGGAGCTGGAGCAGACGCGCACGGAGCTCTGGCAATTGATGCAGAGTGTCCGTAATGCCGACACCGAGAGTGGCGATGCGGATGCTGAGCCAACGGTGGTTGCCAGCTCAGATATCAATGCTCCCGAGGTCTCGCCATGACTGCTCCGTTACTTGAGCAGCTACAAGGTATCCACTCCCGTCATCAGGACATTGCCGGGCGCTTGGCCTCTCCCGAGGCACTGCGCAACCCCTCCGAGCTGGCCTCGTTATCGCGTGAGTTGTCAGTGTTGGAGCCGTTGGCCGCGCTCTATCAAGAGCATTGCCGGCTGGACGAAGACGAGCAGGGTGCCCGCGCGTTACTCGACGATGCTGACAGCGAACTGCGGGACTTGGCCGCGGAGGAGTTGCGCGGCATAGCGAGCGTCCGCATTGATTTGATGGAGCGTCTGCACCAGCAGTTGCTCAAGCGCGCCGATACCGAGGAAGGTGTCGATGCGGCCGAGGTGTTTCTAGAGGTGCGTGCGGGTACTGGCGGGGAGGAGGCGGCGCTATTTGCCAGCGATCTGTTCCGCATGTATGCGCGCTACGCCCAACATTGTGGTTGGCAGTTGGAACTGCTCAGCCAGCGCTCTGGTGAGTATGGCGGAGCCAAGGAATTGATCAGTCGCTTAGCTGGCTCCGGAGTCTATGCGGCACTGCGATTTGAGTCCGGTGTCCACCGTGTGCAGCGCGTCCCCTCAACGGAGTCCCAAGGTCGGGTACACACCTCAGCCTGTACCGTGGCGGTATTGCCAGCAGCAGTTGAGGTCGGCGCGGTGGTGATTGATAAAGCCGAATTGCGGGTAGACACTTTTCGCGCCTCGGGTGCGGGCGGTCAACATGTCAATAAGACCGACTCCGCGGTGCGTGTGACACATCTGCCCACTGGCGTGGTGGTTGAGTGTCAAGCACAGCGCTCGCAGACTCAGAACCGTCTGCGTGCGATGGAGCTGCTACGCGCCCGCCTGCT
>JABABF010000230.1 GCA_014238345.1 Gammaproteobacteria bacterium | reverse complement strand
TGTGCCCCACTGATTCCCCCTCAGCAATGTTACAATAAACAGCCGCTCTTGATGGTTGCGGAAGATCCGAGATGTCTAGCGTTGATGTTGTTGGCACTTCACCCCGGAGGGAGAAGGTTGGTTTCTCTCTTTAGTCTACGGAAACCCAACATCTGACATGTGAAGTATAGAGTGTGATGCTAGTAGCGTATGTTACTCATGATGGGTTCCGCACCCAGTTGGCTACCCGCTTTTCATTATCTGAGCCCTGCTCAGTATACGGTTGGCTTGTTGTTGCGCTAGTGGCTATATGCCTCACCACGATGGCACCACTGTCAGTGGCAGCCGACAAGCCTTATCTCGTCATCACCGGGGTGAATCCGGTCAATATGGAATGGGGTCATAGTCATGGTGCCAGAATTAGTGTGGCGCGCTACACTTCAAGTGACCTGTTTGTGTCAGATAGCCGAGATGCTATTACTGCTACGCCTGTAGATCACTCTTTTTTCCAAAATTGTACTGCGCAGTTTGGTGGGGATAACTTGGCTATCATTGTATTGGAATGTGGCGTTGACGCTGATGGCCGTGTACTGTCGTTCAAAATTAGTGATAATCAGGGAGTCTATCAGGCTAGTGCGCCCGCATCACTCACACTCCACATTACAGCGGATAGATTGGAAGTAGAGCTATGGGATGTTGCCCGTGCTTCCACTTTGTCTGCGTTGCCTACGGAGGGCAGCTTTGTGGTGGAACTAACCCCTTGGCGAGCCGCCAGAGGCTTTGCCAAAGTAGATGCCATTGACACGAATTTGCTCTCTAGTAGTAGTAACCTGTCGTACAGTGTCAGCTATACCGTTCCAAATAGTTCGCTACGCCATACCATCAGTTTGACACCGACAGCACATAGTATTCTCTTGCCAGCCACCCATCGTTTCGAGTTTTCTGCAATCGACAGCGCACTACAGATTCCGGATGGCTCACTTTTCTACTTTGACTGGGAGACGGTGGATGCCGTGGCGCTACGAACTGGGGAGATTTTGGAACTGTCTGCCACTTTGGAGGCAAAATACCGGCGAGCAACCCCGCTCAGCTATTCTTTGACGGTGTTGGGCGGGTCGTCGCCAGTGGCTGTGGTATCGGGGCAGAGTTTCCAACTTGAGTTGGATGTGGTGGATGCGCAAGGGCAGCGGCAGGCGGGCTATTTGGTCTCTTCTGCGGTGCACGCCACATTGCTGGGCAGTGGCGAGACGGTGCCGCTGACTCTGCTGAGTAGCGGCACGAATCGGGTAGCACTGAGCGTGATGGCAGCGGACGGCAGTGTGCTGGAGCTGTTGCTGAGCGATGAGTATGAGGGCGAGACCTACAGTTCCACCGTGGTGCTCAGCGTCGATGTGGTGGCGAGCGCTGTGCAGCTGGCCGTGCCGAGGAAACGGATACCTGTCGACCTAGATTTTTTCTTGCCGCTGTTGGGAGTGGATGCACAGGGTCGTGTGGATGTGGACTACATGCTATCGCTAGGAGCCACGGCGGATGCTATGCCGGGAAGTTTAGGACATTTTCTACAGCAAAACATGGGGAATGCGCTGGCGGTGCGCCTCAACGGAGTGGGTCTAGGCGTGGAGGTGATGCTCTCAGTGCAAGATGGTACGCTGTTTGGGATGACGACGGTGACGACGGGCATTGTGGCGGAGCACTTGG
>JABABF010000229.1 GCA_014238345.1 Gammaproteobacteria bacterium | reverse complement strand
TCGGCTTCCAACAGCCCCAGTACTTGCAGACGCGCCGTGCCACCACGCGGCTGGAACTGGCAGCGCTCAGCGGCTTGCATCAGCAATGACAGTGCTTCGGCGGCAGCCAACTCACCATAGATCTCAGCGCCGCTGGCGAGCTCGTCTAGCAACTCATCCCAACGCCGTAACAGCTGATACTCACGGCTGTCCATGGTGATTGCTGGCCAGCGGCAAACCCTGAGCTGATCCCGCCAGGTGCGCACCCAGGTCGATGCCCGGGCGCGCTGCGACGGTGCCAAGCGCTGCGCCACTTGTAGGCGCTCACAGAAAGTGCTATATGCTCGCTCATCAATAGCAGTGAGGCGATGCAGTTCAACCGTGCCCAAGGCAGAGCCCAGCCATCGCACGAGCTGTTCGGCCAGCGCCGTCGTAGCACTGGTTTTGAGTCCGAGCTCAAGCGCCGGAGCATAGAGTAGCCGACGCAGTTCAGCGACAGGCAACCCATACGCCAATAGGCGCAGCCAAGCGAGCCCCTGCCTGATCAACGGCTCACGCAGTAGTGCGCTACCCGCAGAGATGTTGAATGGCTGAGCACGGCCATCGCTACCGTCAAGCAAGGCAGCGGGCTCCAGTACCTCCAGCAACAGGCGCCGCACCTCAGTGCGGCGCTGAGCTAAATCTGGCACAACCAAGGCCACTCTATGGTTGCTGTCGGCAGCGAGTGCCGCACGAGCCCAACGCGCCGCACAACGAAGCTCCTCCTGTGCATCATCGCAGATAACCAGACGCGGCGGCACACTTTGTACACAGGGCGCTGGGCTGATCTCAGTCAACGGTGCCGCCGCCTCAAGCAGCTGGCGATGCAACGGAGACAATTCGATAAATCCCACCAGGGCGATGGGCTCTTGGCGCGGCAGGCGACCATCCTCAAAGGCCTCCAACAAGAGCTGGGGCAGAGCAGTGCGACTGTGCAAACTCTGCGCACGACAACGCTTGGCAAAGCCATTCCGCCAACGCAGAAAGGCCGTGCTGTCCGCACTGTTGGCGAACTCTGGGATCAGCGCTGGATGATCGGGTTGCAGCTGCCATTGACACAATAGATCCTCAGCCTGCTGAGCCGATCGCGCCGCATGTTCAGGATGCAGTAAGCCGCTACCCAGCTCCTCGCTGTCAGCGCGGATCGCCGCCAACCACAACGCATGCTCCTCGCCCTCGCTCAACAACCGCCGAGACAGCGCCACTTCAGCCCCACCCCAGCGCAATACCCGCCAGCGACCTAAAAACCACTGTTGTAGCGATTGCACCTGCGGGGTGCGCAACGCCTTAGCGCCAGCACAGTGATCGCGCGCCGCAACCGCTGTGCGTAAGGCATCGGCCAAGCGCTGATTCGGTGTCAAGATCAGCCTGCCGTCGCGCAGTGGTGCCTCCACACAAGCCAGATCAAATAAACTGATCATCATTTAACAATAGACAAATTGGCAACATCGTCAGTTTAGCAATAAGCCACCCTAACAGTCGCTGACACTCATCTGATACAGCTGGAAGTCCATACTGTAAATCACTATTGATACTGATAATTTGTTACAATGCACTGCTCCGTAACACTTATCATACGGCACCGTGCTTATGCCCCCACCAACCGCCATTGAAGACCTGCGCATCAGCGGCGAAACGCGACTGATCACGCCGCGCGCGCTCAAACAGGCCTTGCCTGCCAGCGCTGAGGCCTGCGCACAGGTCGCCACGAGTCGGGAGCAGTTGCGAAAAATTTTCGATAACCGCGACCCGCGCCTGTTTGCCATCGTCGGTCCCTGCTCGATTCACGACCCAGTGGCGGCACTGGAATACGCTCGGCGCCTCAGCCAGCTGCAGGAGGAGATCGGCGATTCCATCATGCCGCTGATGCGGGTGTATTTTGAAAAGCCACGCACCACCACTGGCTGGAAAGGCTTGATCAACGACCCTGATCTGGACGATTCCTTCCATGTCGAAAAAGGCATCCACGCAGCGCGTCAACTCATGTTAGATATTACAGCGATGGGGTTGCCTATGGCCACCGAAGCGCTGGATCCAATCATGCCACAGTACCTGCATGATTTGATCACTTGGTCGGCGATCGGTGCCCGTACCACTGAATCGCAGACACACCGAGAAATCGCCAGCGGTCTGTCCTCACTGGTCGGATTTAAAAATGGCACCGACGGCAATCTGTCGGTGGCGGTCAACGCGCTGTTGTCGGCACGCCACCCACACCGTTTCCTCGGTGTTGATGACGATGGCCGGGTGGCGGTGATTGAGACCAAAGGCAATCCCTATGCACACATCGTGTTGCGGGGAGGCAATAGTGGTCCAAACTATGATGCCGCCAGTATCCGAGACTGTGAAGAGGCGCTGCGAGCCATTGACGCACCGTGCAAAATCGTCGTCGACTGCAGTCATGCCAACTCAGCTAAAGATCACCGCAAGCAGCCCGCTGTGCTCGACAATTTAGTAGAGCAGATCTTAGCTGGCAACCAATCCATTGCTGGTGTCATGCTCGAAAGCCATCTGCACGCCGGGCGCCAGGACTTGAATGGCAACCCGAGCGCGTTGCGCTTTGGAATATCGATCACCGATGCCTGCATGGATTGGGAAACCACTGATCGCTTGTTGCGCAGAGCTGCACAGAATTTGCGCGACTACCGCAGCCATTCCCACTGAGCTAGCACGCTGCATTGCGGCGCGGGAAGCAAATAGTCTATCTCCTCTGAACACGCCCCAAGTATGGCCGCAAGATGCTTGATAATTGATGAATTTGTTCAGTCATTTATTGCGATATTTCAATTAACTCATTAGAAGTATCCCAGCGCACAGGCGTGCCATGCAATAGAGCGGGAATCAATCCTTCAGGATCCATCTGTACTCGATGCACCCGGTGCGCTACTCAGCTGTAATAGGCCTGACTTCGATCCGTATGGTCAGTCACATCGCTGACACCAGCTAGTTCTGGCAGCTTTTCCAGCATCAATTTTTCGACCCCGTCTTTGAGCGTGACATCGACCATGCCGCAACCTTGGCAGCCACCACCAAAACGCAACACGGCCACTTTTTCATCCGTGAGCTCAACTAGAGAGACTACCCCGCCATGCTGTGCCAAGTTTGGGTTGATCTCCGTTTGTAGCAAGTAGTTAATGCGGTCGGGCAAGGGACTGGTATCGCTGATACGGGGTAATTTGGAGTGGGGTGCCCGAATGGTCAGCTGCCCGCCCATACGGTCGCTGAGGAAGTCGACGCTGGCCTCTTCTAAAAACGGCACACTGCGCTGCTCAAACCAGGCGCTAAAACCCTTGTAATCGCGCTGTTCATCCTCTTCTCCTCGATCCTCGCGACGGCAGTAGGAGATGCAGGTTTCCGCCTGTGGTGTGCCGGGGTCATTGACGAAGATACGGATGCCGATCACATCCTCATCCTGCTGCTTGCTCAGCAAGTCATGCAGGTACTCCTGTGCATCATCACTGATTTCCACCATGTCCCAGCCGCCCCAAATTTCGCAGACAAGACACCTAATATATAGCATTGAGTAAAATCGTTGCTGAAGTCGTACCACCGAACTAGCTATGCCCGCCGCCCCCCTAGCCCACGCTGATGCCCTGCGCAGTGCAATGGCTCAGCGTATTCTGATTATTGATGGTGCCATGGGCACCCTGTTGCAACACCATCAACTTACCGAGCAGGATGTCCGCGGCCAGTGCTTTGCCGAGCACCCTCGTGAGCTGCGTGGCAACCATGATCTACTCAGCCTGACACAGCCCGATTTAATCAGCGACATACACCGCGCCTATTGCCGTGCGGGAGCCGACATCATCTGCACTAATAGTTTCAACGCCAATGTCATCTCGCAATCAGATTACGGACTCCAGGAACAGGTCTGTGAGATGAATACACAGAGCGCTCAACTCGCCCGTGCGGTCGCCGACGAGTTCAGCCAGCGCGAGCCACAGCGCCAGCGCTTTGTCGCCGGTGTACTCGGCCCCACGAACCGCACTGCCAGCCTGTCGCCAGATGTTGAAGATGCGGCGGCTCGCAATGTCGATTTCGACAGCTTGTGCGCTGCCTATAGCCAAGCTGCCGCCGCTCTGGCTGAGGGCGGTGCCGACCTGTTTTTGGTGGAGACCGTATTCGATACACTCAATGCTAAGGCAGCTCTATTTGCCCTGCTCGAATACCGCGAAGCCAGCGGGCGCAACTGGCCGATCATCGTCTCGATGGCAATCACTGACAACAGCGGGAGAACGCTATCGGGTCAGACTATCGAAGCTTGCTGGCACTCACTGCGCCACGCTGAGCTACTGGCAGTCGGCCTCAACTGCTCACTCGGCGGGCAACAGTTAAAACCCCACATCGAAAGTTTGTCGCGCTGTGCCGACACCGCAGTCAGCATCCACCCCAATGCTGGCTTGCCCAATGCCTTTGGCGGCTACGATGAAAGTCCTGAGCAGAGCGCGACCATTCTCGGAGAGATCGCCGCCGCTGGTCATGTGAATATGGTCGGTGGCTGTTGCGGCACCACCCCCGAGCACATCGCCGCCATCGCCGTTGCCGTCACCGAGCACCCACCGCGACGCTGGCGGAACCATCCCCCCCCCTATTGCCGCCTCAGCGGTTTAGAGCCCATGCTGATCAAACCCAGCGGTGGCAGCTTTGTCAACATCGGCGAACGCGGCAATGTCACTGGCTCGGCGCACTTTGCCGAACTCATCCGCGCTGAGGACTACAGCGGTGCGCTGACCGTGGTGCGAGAGCAAGTCGAAGCAGGTGCCCAAATTATCGACATCAACATGGATGATGGCATGTTGGACTCTGCCGCCATCATGACGCACTTCCTGCGCCTGATCGCCACCGAACCAGCTATCTGCCGTGTGCCGGTCATGATCGACTCCTCTCGCTGGGAGGTCATTGAATGCGGCTTGGCCTGTGTCCAAGGGAAATCCATCGTCAACTCCATCAGCCTCAAGGA
>JABABF010000228.1 GCA_014238345.1 Gammaproteobacteria bacterium | reverse complement strand
TTTAATTTTTCCATAAGGAGGGTCAATACATATAAAATCAATTGACCTATCTTTTATTGTAGATAAAAACTTTTTATAATCATTTAATTCTATATGTATATTATTCATTTAACCTCTTTAATGCTATTTCATAATATTCTTTATCTATTTCTATTCCAAAAGCATTTCTATTTAATTTCTTTGCAATAAATAAAGTTGAACCGCTTCCAGCACAGGGATCAAATATTTTATCATTTTCATTTGAATTATCTAAAATAAGCTGCTCTAATAATTGATGACTTTTTTCAGTTGGATGAAGTTTGTTTCTTTTACTTGCGAAATTAAAAAAATTAGGTTTACAATTAGCATTAAAAGTACCACTTCTTTTTTTAAATCATACTGCATTTTCTAATGATGTTAAATAAATATATTTTCCATTCATTGGACTTCTATTAGTTTTATTTCAAATTAATTGTCTAACAGTACCTTTTTTTTGTTTTTGTTTAAAAGAATAAAACTTACAAATTTCACTAACTTGCTCTCTACTACAAAAAATAATAATAGTTGATTCAAAAATATTTCAAGTTAATTCTAAAAATTCTTTTAAATTAAATGTTTCTTTATCGGCTCTTTCTAAATGACCCTTACCACATATTTTTAAATCTCCTCTTTGTTTGTGATTTTCACCTAATTTATCTTCAATTCCATATGGAATATCTGTTAATAATAAATCGCACCTAAAATTTGGACTTTTCTTTATAATTTCCATACAATCACCATTGACTAATTTTATCATTATTTTTATTGTACTATAAAATAGTTAGATATATATCTTTTTTCCATTCTTTTTTCTTTTTCTTTATTTTATCTTTATTTTTTTGATAATATTGTTTGTAATATTTTTTAATTTTTTCTTTATTTTTTTCTTTGTATTTTTGATAATATTGTTTTAAGTTTTCTTTATTTTTTTCTTTGTATTTTTTAAAGTATTTTTTATTTTTTTCTTTATTTTTTTGGCAGTATTGTTTTAAGTTTTCTTTATTTTTTAATTTTCATTTTTTTTGCTTTTTTTTATATTTTTCTTTATTTTTTTGATAATATTTTCTTTTTTTATATTTTTTTTGGGATTCTTTAGTAAAAAAATCAAATCTATCTGGTTTTATCATTATATAAATTATATAGTTTTATGAATTTTTGATTAATTGATATGTTAATTTTTCCAATATTAATAGCATAAATTTCATTTAATCTAGTTAAGATAAAAGAACCATTAGGAAATCCTTTAAATTTATTAGAGTCAATTGTAATTTGAATAAATAAATCATTAAAGACACTACTATTTTCTTTTATTAATTCATTAAAAATACCAATTTGTTTATCAGTAATTTTATTGTTTTTTTTATCATAATCAGTTTGTTTTTTAAATCCAATTGTATCTCTATCATAAATAGATTTAATATAATTAAAAACTCAATCTAAATGTTCTTTTTTTATAACTAATTTACCATTATTATCAAAAGACATAGTTAATGCAGCTATTGAATGAGTTAATTTTTTTAATTTTAATTCTGCTCTACCACCTAATAATCAATTTTTAATTGAACTATATCTTTTATTTAATTTATTTGCATAAGTATTTAATAATTCATCAATATTATCTTGAAAAACAATTTCATTTATATTTAATTGTCAAATTCATGTTTTAATTAAAATTAAATATTCTTGAATTTTATTTAATTTATTTTCATCTTTATCACTTTTGAAAATACTTTTTTGTGATTCTTTATTAGTTATAAGAAAATATAAATCAAAAC
>JABABF010000227.1 GCA_014238345.1 Gammaproteobacteria bacterium | reverse complement strand
GTCCAGAACTCTCGCAGCTGCTGCACGCTCAAAACTATGCCCTAGCATCGGAACAGCTGCGCACAGCTTGTCGTAGCGACACAAGCCGCTGGCTCCGCTGTCGTCTCCAGCTGCTCGAATACGCAGCGAGTCGGGTCGACGGCAATGAGGCGGGCAGTTTGCTACCACTCATTGCTCTGCTATTGGAGCACTCTCCTGACGATGCCCCGGCTCAGCTGCTCAGAGCCCGGGCTCAGCTAAGCCAAGGACAGCTCGATGCGGCTTTGACAATCTTCGCCGTGCTGCGCAATCAGGCATTGCGTGACGACGAAGCACTGGCTCCCTACGGCAACTTGGAACAACTATTTAACGAAACGGCTGAACGGCGACTGGTGGAATTGCGCCAACGCCAGGCATGGCTCGAACTGACCGCCCTACTACAACGCTTAGGCGAGCTCGACCCAGATAATGGCAAGTGGTTCTACCAGCTTGCCAAAAACCAATTCCGCAACCATAGGCTAGAGGCTGCGCGCGCGAGCTTGCACCGCATCTACTACCACCCACAATGGGGCGAGCGGGCGCAAGCTTTGGAGCGCGAGCACCTGAGCGCTGAGGCAGCTGTGCCCCAGCCAGCTCCCCAACCCAACGCCACTCATTCGAGACACCGCGATAATGGCGAGCAGGTCATGCAACCCATCCCGCTACGAAGACGCGGCAGCCACTTCATCGTCAAACTACAAGTCGGCACCGCCACCCTGCCCTTCCTGATTGATACCGGAGCCTCGTTAACAGTGATCGACAGCGGAGCCTTGCAGCGCTCAAGTATTGCCTATCGACACCGCGGCCTCACCGACATGAAGACGGCTGGTGGTATCGTGCGTGTACAGTTGGTACAAGTTGATTCCCTGGGCATTGAGGAACAGCTAATAGACAAACTAGTGATCGCAGCCACTGATATGAGCTGGCTCCCAGGGGCATCTGGATTGCTCGGCATGGACTACTTGCGATACTTTGATTTCCGTATTGACGCTGAGCGCGCTCAGCTCTATTTGAAGCGCCCCTGATGACAGTCTGGACTCAGTGCTTGCGTACACGGCGCAACAGACGCCAGCGGCGGCGTTGCTGGCGAGGCGTCAGGCGATTTGTCTTAGTAGCATAGGGATTGTCGACATCTCGAAATAGTAGTTTCAACGGCACCCCAGGTAAATTCATGGCCGTGCGAAAACGGCTCTCTAAATAACGCCGATAGGCTGGCGGTGTACTCGTCGCCTGGCGACCGTGGATGACGATGCACGGCGGGTGGTTACCGCCTGGATGTGCATGGCGTAACTGAATACGGTGACGGCCACACAGCGGTGGTGGCCGCTCGCCAATGACCTGACGCAGAATGCGATTCAAGGCGGCGGCACTACCCGGGTTGCGTAGCGCATCACTGCGTAGCTCTTCAATCTTTTGGAACAGCCCCACGATGCCGTGGCCGCTGTGGGCGGATAGTGACAGGCAAGGCACATAAGCGGCAAAAGTTGAGCGGCGTTGCAACTCGGCGCGCAAAGTGCGGCCCTGTGCAGCTGTTACAGCATCCCACTTGCTCAGCGCCAACAGTACCGGTCGCCCCAGTTCAAGCATTTGCCCGAGCAGGCTCATATCCTGATCCACCACACCCTGTGTAGCATCTATCAAGAGTAGCGCGGCATGGCAATCCCGCACTGCATTGAGCGTCTTCATCGCCGCCAATTGCTCCACACCACCAGCGCGTCGACCCCGTCGGCGCATACCTGCAGTATCCACCAGCGTGTAATCGTGGCCACTGCGATGTAGCGGCACAGCAATGCTGTCGCGAGTCGCACCAGGCTGCTCGTGCACCACCATACGCTCCTCACCGAGCAGACAGTTGAGCAATGTGGACTTGCCCGCATTGGGGCGACCGATCACCGCCATCCGAAAGGGCTGCCCAACGCCCAGCGCCAGCTGGGCTGTGTCCTGCCCAACAGTAGTGGTTACCTCCTGTGCCACCTGCTTGCATAGTTCGGCAATCCCCCACCGTTGCGTGGCCGCCACCAAGAAGTGGCGCGCCACTACCAGAGGGCTAAACTCAGCATGTGCCAGTACCGGATCTAAGCCATCGATCTTATTGATCACCAACCACCAAGGCCGAGCCGAGCGCCGCAGTCGCTCGGCGATACTGCGCTCCAGTGGCAACAAGCCATCGCGTGCACTGACGACGAACAGCAGGAGCGCCGCCTCGGCAATAGCCTGCTCAATCTGCCCACGCACCGCTGCCACCAACGACGAGGAAGCAGCATGGGAGATATCGTCCAAACCACCCACATCTACCAATTGAAATTGACGATCTGCATCCCCGCAATGACCATAGCGGCGATCTCGTGTCAAGCCTGGTTCAGCTCCGACCAAGGCATCGCGGCCACCGCACAGGCAGTTAAATAAAGTGGATTTTCCGACATTGGGGCGCCCGACTAAAGTCACTACGGGCGACATCGGCTTCAGTCCCAGCTCAGGGTGCAGAATCGATTAATCGCCAAGCTTCAACAACGCCACTGTCGCCGTAGATATACAGCCGCTCGCCAGCGGCTATCGGTGCAGCGCTGACACCGCCGTGGCCGTGGCGAAAGCGGGCGGCATAGGAACCCTCATGCTGGGTCAGCACTTGGCACCAACCCTCGCCATCACACAATACGAGGTAGCGGGATGCCACTGTCACCGGGCTGAGCTGCCGATGGCGCAAGCTGTCAATGCTCCAACGCTCAACGCCACTGCGTCGATCCCAGGCGCTGACCACGCCATCCGTACCCGCTACAAACAATGAGCCCAGAGCGCAGGCCG
>JABABF010000226.1 GCA_014238345.1 Gammaproteobacteria bacterium | reverse complement strand
CAGCGGGGGGCGGAAGATGACGCGTGCGGAGCTCTGTAATCGCTTGTATGACCAGTTCCCAGCGATTCACCGTAGCGATATCGATGCGGCAGTCAGGATGATCGTGCGCAGTGTGTCGGCTTAGCTGGCCGCTGGACAGCCCGTGGAGCTACGCGGCTTTGGCAGTTTCAGCGTTAGTGAGCGCAAAGCTGGTTTGGCGCGCAATCCGCGCAGTGGCGAGCTGGTATGGGTGAATAAGAGACGCACCGTGTTGTTTCGCCCCGGCGCGCCGTTGCGCAAGCGCCTCAATCCCTAACACACACAGGCATCGCCGTAGCCCGCTACGCGGTATTTGATGGCCGAGCCCGCTACTAGGCGCACAGTACGCCACCTCATTGTCGACTCAGAAGATGTCGGGCGACGTGTGGATAACTATTTGGCTTCGCTGCTGCGCGGTGTGCCGCGCGGGCGGCTGTACCGCGCAGTGCGTGGCGGTGAGGTACGAGTCAACAGCGCGCGTATCTCGCCAGGGCATCGGCTGTGCAAAGGCGATAGAGTCCGTATTCCGCCGTTGCAATTATCACTCCCCGCTACGGCGCGCCATAACGGGGCGCTAGATTTGGCGGCGATCACCCTGTATAGCGACCATGAACTCTTGGTGTTGGACAAGCCAGCAGGACTCGCAGTACACGGTGGTAGCGGTCTGCGCGATGGGCTGATCGAGCGTCTGCGCAATGGCTACCCGCAATGGTGCCGCATGGAGTTGGCGCATCGCCTCGACCGAGATACTTCAGGTTGTCTGCTCTTGGCGCGTCGCGGCGAAGCACTGCGACAGTTGCATACTGCCCTGCGCGAGCGCGGGGTCAGCCGTAGCTATTTGGCTTTGGTGGTCGGCGCTTGGCCGCCGACATTGCGTCGTATTTCCTTGGCGCTGTCGCGTCCTACACGCTGTGCAGGCACTCGGCGTGTGCGGGTGGATTCCGCTGGGCGCCCAGCGGAAAGCCGTTTTCGCTTGTGCGAGTATTTCCCCGCTGCTGGGCTCAGCTTGGTGGCCGCCAAGGCTGTGACTGGTCGCACCCATCAGCTACGCGTTCACATGGCTGCGGCTGGCCACCCGATAGTCGGCGATAATCGCTACGGCGACTGGTCGTGCCGTTTCGCCGACCGCGGGCTGCAGCGGCAATTTTTGCACGCCGTCTCACTGTCGTTGCGCTACAGCGGGCGACCGTTGCGCTTTCGAGCGGAGTTGCCAACGCAGTTTCGTCGGGCACTAGAGTCTCTTCGGTGTGGTGATGGGTTCGCTCTCACCAGCCACCACTGAATTGTTGGGGGGGGATGCCGTGGCTCGGTTAGAATGCATGAGTTCAGCGCTTTGTATGAGGTGGAACACCGCGCCATCAGCGAAGTTGAGTGTACTCAGCGTAGCCCACAAGGGGCGGTAAGGAGGTGATGGCGCGTGGATAACGATATAGACAGCCCGCAACGCGAGAACTCGCAGGATGCGCCGCTGAGTGTGGCGGCTGTGGCGCAGCTATTGCGGGTCATCCTAGCCGAGCAACGCCGTGTGCGGCGTACGGCTTTCTTTATGCGCCTGCTTTTCTTGGTGGTGCTACTCTCTATGTTCGGAGCGTTAATTACGGCGCTGGGAGAGGGCTTTAGTGATAGTGGCTTGGTCGACCGAGGAGGCGATCAAGAGGGTCACGCCGCTGTAGTCCATCTGCATGGAGTGATGTTTGATGGCACTGTTGCCAGCGCCGCCGAGGTGGCTCGTGGTCTGCGCGAGGCCTTTGATAATCGGGAT
>JABABF010000225.1 GCA_014238345.1 Gammaproteobacteria bacterium | reverse complement strand
TCGATACTGCTTGTCATGCTCAGCACGTTGCCATAGCGGTCGACTAGCGACATATGGGTGGTAGAAGGGCGCTCTGGTGAGTGCCCCCGACCCCGTCGCCACGGTTGCGCTGGCATGCCCGCCGAGATGTCGTCTGCGTGTAGCGCCTGCCCGGGTTTGATGAGCTGTGCGCGATGTGCCAAGTATTCTGGAGTCAGCATGCCGTCCAGCGGTATGCTGACATAACTTGGGTCGGCGATGTAGGCATTGCGATCGGCAAAGCTGAGCCGCGTGGCTTCGGCGAACAAGTGGATTCCAGCGGGGCTATCGGCTGCGGTCTTCGGCCATTTCCCGCGATCGAAGTGTTCTATTAACCCCAGGATTGCCAGCACGGTACTGCCCCCGGAGGAGGGCGGTGGCATACCACATACCCGATAGTTGCGAAACTTTCTGCACAGTGGGGGGCGTTCGCGCACCCGATAGCGGCGCATGTCTGCGCGACTCAGCAGACCTGGGCGGATCGGGTCCAGCTGTACAGCTTTGGCGATTTGTGCCCCCATCCTGCCGTGATAGAAAGGAGTCACGCCGGTGCGCGCCATGTTGCGCAGGGTGGCTGCGTACTCTGGATTGCGCAACAGATGTCCCACGGGCCATGGCTGACCATCGGCATCAAGCAACCAAGCGGCAAGCGAAGGGTGTCGCTCGATGCCGGGAGTATTGTGCAGTAGCGCATTGAGTCGTGGCGAGACTTCGAAACCTTCTGTCGCCAGCTGCTGGGCATCTTCAAACAGGGTTTTCCACTGCAGACGGCCATAGCGTGCGTGCAGAGTGGCTAGCAGCGCTGGCACCCCGGGCACCCCAACGGCATGGCCGCCGATCACAGCATCAAGAAACTCCATCGGTGTTGCCTTCGTATCTGGGAGAAGAAAGTGATCCTCTGGCAGGTGCCTTGGAGCCTTTTCCCGACCGTCTAGCGTGACCAGACGCCGTCGCTTTTTATCCCAGTAGAGCAGGAAGGCTCCGCCGCCCAATCCAGATGCCTGTGGCTCTACCAGTCCCAGTACCAGCTGCGCGGCGATGGCGGCATCGGCGGCGCTACCGCCACGTGCCAAAATGCGCTGGGCGGTGCGGGTGGCGTGGGGGTTGGCTGTGACTGCCATGTAGTGTGCACCGTAGGCGAGTTGCGCGGCTGCGCGGCTGTCAGTGCGTCCTAGAACCTCTGGTGTGTGGTCATCAGAAGCAGTGAATGCGCTCGCTGGCAAGGCCAGACAACACAGCGCCACCCACAGAGCGCTCAGCGCGGTGGATAATTGGTGCTTGGGCGCTACCATCAGCTTAGTGATCACAGGTTTTCTGGTTTACTAGGCGCAAAAATCGTGCGCAGGGCTGTGGCGGTGCCTGAGGGTACAAACGAGGTGACATCGCCGCCCAGAGAGGCGATTTCACGCACCAGCGAGGAGGAAATATAGGACAGGCGATTGCTGGGAGCCAAGAAGATGGTTTC
>JABABF010000224.1 GCA_014238345.1 Gammaproteobacteria bacterium | reverse complement strand
CATTTTTGGTGCTGGAGATCCCAAGGCAATGGCCGGTGGCATCTCCCAAGCACTGGTGACTACGGTGCTCGGCTTGGTGGTGGCGATTCCAACAGTGCTGCTACATACCTTGGTCACAAGTCGTAGCCGCCACTTGCTGTTCCTACTTGAGGAGCGCGCCACGGGTATTGTGGCTCAGCGAGCTGAGGCGGCTCAGCAATCGGAGCCAGTGGCGTAGGTTGCTATTGTGCTCATGGCGGCAATCATTCTCGCCGAACTGGCCGAAGGGTGGGATGCGTTGCGCACTTTCTTAGAGAGTGGTGGCCAAGTGCTGTGGCTGATTGCCGGAGTGGTTTTTGCTATGTGGTATCTGGGTCTTGAACGGTGGTTTTTCTATCGTAGCGACACCTTGCGGCATCAGCTGGATGTCGAGGTGCAGCGTTGGCAACTACGCGCTGAGTACCGCTCTTGGTTTGCCCATCAGCATCGACAGATGGCATTGGCAGAATTGCGCGAGGCCATTCACTATCGATTGTCGATGATTCGCACACTGACGGCGCTGTGCCCGCTACTGGGTTTGCTCGGCACCGTGACTGGCATGATTGAAGTCTTTCATGTCATGGCGGTCAGTGGTGGCGGCAATGTGCGCGCCATGGCCGGTGGTGTATCCCATGCTACGATCCCAACTATGGCCGGTATGGTAGCGGCGCTGTCCGGTGTGGTACTGCTTTTGCTATTAGATCGCATGGCAACTCAGCGCCAAACCCAAGCCGAGGCCGCATTGCCGCTGGAGTGGCGGACATCGGAACAAAGATCGGAGCAAAGATCGGAGACAGTGCGGTGAGGCGCACGGCCATCAATCGGGCGGTACAAGACGAAAGCGCTGAAATCGACCTGACCCCCATGCTGGATGTCGTCTTCATCATGTTGATTTTTTTCATCGTAACGGCCTCTTTTGTCAAGGAGACAGGTATTGATGTCAACCGACCCGAGGCCGAGACTGCCCAGCGGCAGGATCAAGTGCAGATTCTCGTAGCGGTCAGCGCGGACAACGAAATTTGGATTGACCGTAGGCGTGTTGACCTGCGCTCGGTGCGTGCCAATATTGAGCGCATGCGCGCCGAGAATCCCAACAGTGGTGTGGTGGTGCAGGCTGACAACAAGGCCGACACCGAGATGGTTGCGGGCATCATCGACGCTGCGCGCGCAGTCGGCATTTACAATGTCATTCTATCTACTGCGGGCAATTGAATGCGGCTTGGCCAGCCTATGTCCGCCCTGAGGGATTCTTCCCGTGCATTGCTGGTGGCACTGGTGGCGGCGCTGGTCACTATTGCCCTGTTTATGGGGATGCACCTGCTAATTTATCGCGACAGTATGGAGCTGGACACGAAGCCGGCACGGCGCATCGTCGATATCGTCATGGAGGATGTTCAACTCACCGAGCATGTCAGCGATGAATTGCCAGATCGCCCCGAGGATGTGCCGGATGAGCTGTTGGCTCCACCAGACCCGGTGCTCGACCAGCAACATGACTTGCACGACAGCGCACTGAATATGGGCTTGGCATCACTCAATCCCGACATTTCCCTGCAGGCAGGCTTCGCTGGCGATGGTGAATATCTACCGATTGTGAAGATCGCGCCAGTCTACCCGCCAGCAGCCCGTAGTCGTGGCATTGAAGGTTACTGTATCGTCCAATATATCGTGACCTATTCAGGTGCGGTTCGAGACCCACAAGTGGCGGATTGTTCCCATCGTTTCTTTGAGCGTGCCTCCTTGCGCGCCTCGTTGAAATTCAAATACAAGCCGCGTGTGGTGGATGGGCAGCCAGTTGAGGTGAGCGGG
This sequence comes from Gammaproteobacteria bacterium, assembly GCA_014238345.1. Classification (GTDB taxonomy): domain Bacteria; phylum Pseudomonadota; class Gammaproteobacteria; order JABABF01; family JABABF01; genus JABABF01. Next base: position 4,933 of record JABABF010000224.1, on the reverse strand, counting down.
GTACGCAACATGTTCACTTATGAATTGGAAAACTGATCTCAACGGCGCTCAGGCAGCCGTTGGCCCGCTGTGCTTGGCCGTATTGCTAACGGTTGCACCCGCATTGGCGCAGACCAAAGAGCGTGGCAAAGCGGCTCAGAAAAGGCCGCAGTCGACCGTGCGAACGCCAGCGATGAGCGATGCTCTCTATAAGAAATTGGCGAAGGCACAAAAGCATATAGAAGAAAACAAAGACTACCTAGCGGCAAGTCGGGTACTCGATGCATTGTTGGCTCGTCCCGATCGCTTGAATGGCTATGAACTGGCCAGTATCCACAATATTTATGGCTATATTTACTACGCCGAAGAGCGCGAAGCCGATGCGTTGCGTGCCTATGGACGTGTGCTCTCTAACCCTCAAGTTATTCCGGTTGGAATGCGAATTAACACGCTGTATGTGTTGGCTCAGTTGCTGTTTGGACTCGAAAACTACAGTCGTGCCCGGGAGCACTTGCACTCGTGGTTTGAACTCGTTGAAAAACCCTCGCCCGCAGCTTATGTGCTGTTGGCTCACTGTAACTACCGCTTGAACAAGTTTGATGAGGCTTTGCGTGATGTGAAGCGTGCCTTGGCGTTGGCCGAGCAGCGCGGAACATCCCCTAGGGAAGCTTGGTATCTCTTGTTGCGCACACTGCACTACGAGCGCCAAGAGTACCCGCAGACGGCTGCTGTATTGCGGGAATTACTGGTGCGTTGGCCCAAGCGTGAGTACTGGATGCAGTGGGGGGCGATGAGTGGGCAGCTCGGCAATGAGCGCCAGCAGCTGCTGGCGATGGAGACTGCCTATCTGCAAGACATGTTGAAAAGAGAGTCTATGCAGTTGAATTTGTCCTATCTGTTGTTGGCGGCTGATACGCCATACAAGGCAGCGCGAGTATTAGAACGTGGGCTGGCCGATGAGAGCATTGAGGCGACGGCCAAAAATCTCGCTCTGCTCGGCACGGCTTGGCGCAGTGCCAGAGAGGACGAACTGGCAATGCAGGCATTGGAGCGCGCCGCAGGCTTGGCCGAGGAGGGGGATATCTGGGGGCAGTTGGCGCGTCTGTACTACGACAATTACCGTTACGCGAAATCGGCCGAGGCGGCTCGCTCGGCGTTGCAACACAAGCAATTAGAGCGGCGTGGCTCAGTGCAGCTGTTGCTAGGCATGTCGCTGTTCCAAATGGGTCAGATAGATAACGCCAAGATCGAGCTGAGAGAATTATTAGAGTTAGCAGAGCGGGAGCTGGACAAACTCGGCGACCAGAGCACGAGGCTCAAGCTCAAGGATGATGTGAAAGCTAGTGGTAGCGGTTGGGATGGCGACCAAGAAGCGGCTCAGCAGTGGCTGGATTACATTGATGGCGAAGTGCGCCGCCGTGCCTTGTTGGAGCAAGAGCTGATTTCTGGGCACCTGCCCAGCCGAGGTTGATCTGAACCCGTAGGGAGGCTTTTAGCCTAGCTAATTAATCGCTGGCGCTGGGTTCATGGGGCAGTTCACGCACAGCCCCGCAATCGGCACTGGTCACCATCGAGGCGTAGGCGCGCAGTGCCAATGAGACGCGGCGCTCTCGTGCCATGGCGGGTTGCCACGGTCGCTCACTACGGAGCATTGCCGCACGGCGTGCGGCTAGCGCGTCTTCCGTTATCACCAGTTCGATTTGTCGATTCGGGATATCAATGCGGATGAGGTCACCCTCTTCAACCAGCGCGATATTACCGCCGCTGGCAGCTTCTGGAGACACATGCCCGATCGATAGCCCAGAGGTGGCTCCCGAGAAGCGCCCATCGGTGATGAGTGCGCATTCCCGTCCCAAGCCCATCGATTTCAGATAGCTGGTGGGATAGAGCATCTCCTGCATCCCCGGCCCGCCACGCGGCCCCTCGTAGCGCACGACCACAACGTCGCCCGCCTGTAGTGTACCGCTCAGAATGAGCTCCACGGCGGCTTCTTGGCTCTCGGAGACGCGTGCTTTACCCTCAAAAACCAATAGCCTCGCATCCACACCAGCCGTTTTGACTACGCAGCTGTCGGGAGCCAGATTGCCGCGCAACACAGCGAGCCCCCCGTCTTGGCTGTAGGCATGCCGGGGGTCGCGCACACAGCCACGCTCCCGATCGGTATCGGTACTCTTCCAGCGCGTGTCCTGACTAAAAGCTTGTTGGGTTTTGACACCGCCTGGTCCGGCGCGGTAGAACTCACGCACATCTTCGCTATCAGTCTGCTTAAGATCCCACTTCTTCAGCGCGTCGGCCATGGTGGGAGCGTGTACCGTCGGTAGCTGATCATGCAATAGACCCGCACGTTGCAATTCACCAAGGATTGCCATGACTCCGCCCGCCCGATGTACATCCTCCATGTGGTAGTCCGGTGTACTCGGTGCCACTTTGCACAGGTGTGGCACCTGTTTCGACAGGCGATCTATATCTTTCATGCAGAAGATATCCCCTTGCTTGTTGACCACCTGAGCCTCGTGGACGGCGGCCAGCAGGTGCAAGATGGTATTGGTCGATCCGCCCATGGCAATATCCAGCGATATGGCGTTCTCAAAGGCCTCAAAGGAGGCGATATTGCGCGGCAGGGCACGCTCATCATCGTCTTCGTAGTAGCGTTTAGTCAAGGCGACGATATGGCGGCCAGCATCAAGAAACAGCTGCTTGCGGTCGGCGTGAGTGGCCAGCAGACTGCCATTGCCCGGCAGAGCTAAGCCCAGAGCCTCGTTGAGGCAGTTCATCGAATTAGCGGTGAACATACCTGAACAAGAGCCGCAGGTCGGGCAGGCCGATTGCTCGATTTCCAACACTTCTTCGTCGCTGGCCTCGGGGGTGGCGGCGACGACCATGGCATCGATCAGGTCGATGTGGCGCCCGTCGCCGTCGAGGTCAGTTTTCCCCGCCTCCATCGGACCGCCGGAGACGAATATTGTCGGGATGTTCAGGCGCAGGGCGGCCAGCAACATGCCGGGCGTGATCTTGTCGCAATTGGAGATGCACACCAGCGCATCGGCACAGTGGGCGTTGACCATGTATTCGATGGAATCAGCGATGATCTCACGCGATGGCAGGCTGTAGAGCATGCCGTCGTGCCCCATAGCGATGCCGTCGTCGACGGCGATGGTGTGAAACTCCCGTCCCACCCCGCCATGTTCGGCAATCGCCCCAGCCACGAGCTCCCCGAGATCACGCAGATGCACATGTCCAGGTACAAACTGCGTATAGGAGTTTGCGATGGCGATGATCGGCTTATCAAAGTCGCCATCACTCATGCCGGTGGCGCGCCACAGCGCCCGCGCCCCCGCCTGATGGCGGCCTTTGGTGGTGGTGTGGGAGCGGTAGTTGGGCACGACTCAATAGCCTCTAGCTGACTTGGGGGCCAGCGGCGGCGATGTCGTCCGAGACCTCAAAGCGTTTGAAGTTCTCGTTAAAACGCCCGATTAGGTCGGCTGCATAGCGGTCGTAATCTGCTTTGTCTTGCCAAGTCTCGCGTGGCTGTAGCAGCTGGCTGTCAACCCCAGACACCGCAGTTGGAATGTCCAAGTTCAGTAGGTCTAAGTGCTGGCTGTCGGCACCATTCAATTCCCCGTTCTGGATGGCTGCGATGATGGCTCGTGTCACTGGAATATCAAAACGCTCGCCCTTGCCACCGGGGGTGCCGGGGCCGCCCGTCCAACCCGTGTTGACTAAGAAGGCTTTGCTATCGAATTTGCGCAGGCGTTGCATCAGCAATTCCGCATAGATATGGGCGGGGCGCGGGAAAAACGGGGCCCCAAAGCAGGTGGAGAAGGTCGATTGGATGCCGTCAACGCCCACTTCGGTGCCAGCGACCTTGGCGGTATAGCCGCTGAGAAAGTGGTAGGCGGCGGCCTCGCGGGACAGCAGAGACACTGGAGGCAACACGCCGCTGACATCACAGGTGAGGAAGATGACCGCTTCCGGCTCATCGGCGCAGCCGCCGGGCACCCGCATTTCCACATGCTCTAAGGGATAGCAGCAACGGGTGTTCTCGGTGCGGCTACTGTCGTTGTAGTCGATTGCCAGCGTGTCTTCGGCCAGCGCCACATTCTCAAGGATGGCACCGAAATGGATTGCTTTCCAGATCACCGGCTCTCTGGTTTGATCTAGATTGATGCACTTGGCATAGCAACCTCCCTCCAGATTGAACACCGAGCCCTCTGCCCAGCCATGCTCATCATCGCCGATCAAATAGCAATCCGGGTCTGCCGACAGCGTGGTCTTACCGGTGCCAGACAGGCCAAATAGTAGCGAGACCCGATCTTGTTGATCAACATTGGCGGCGCAGTGCATAGGCAGCACATTACGCTCCACCAATAGGTAGTTCTGCACTGAGAACATAGCCTTTTTCATCTCGCCAGCGTAACGCATACCGGCTAGCAATACCCGCCGCCCGACGAAATCTATGACTACGACACCATCGCTGTGGGTACCGTCGCGCTTTGGCTCACAGACAAAGTCTGCGGCATTGAGCACTTGCCAGACAGCTTGCCGATTAGGGTTGAAGCGGGTGGGGCGTATAAACATATTGTGAGCGAACAGACAGTGCCAGGCGGTCGCTGAGGTGACCTCAATGGGCACACAATGGTCGGGGTTGGCTCCACAGTGAAGTTCGGCGCAGAAGCGTTCGCCTTGTGCCACATGGCGTTGCACACGATCCCACAGGGCATCAAAGCGATCGCGCGCGAAGGGGCGGTTGATCTTGCCCCAATCAATATGATCTTCGGTGGCGGGCTCCTGCACGATAAAGCGGTCGGGCGGCGAGCGCCCGGTGCGTTTGCCAGTTTCGACGACGAGCGCCCCCGTGTTCGACAGACGACCCTCACCGCGCTGCAAGGCGAGCTCCACGAGTTTGGCTGCGGGCAGGTCGTGATGGGTTTTGGTGCTCATAGCCGTTAGTGCT
>JABABF010000223.1 GCA_014238345.1 Gammaproteobacteria bacterium | reverse complement strand
CTACGCTGGTTGGCTCCAGGACACGGCGCACTGATGGAACACCCCATTGAGGTGGTGGACTGGATATTGGAGCACCGCTTGGCTCGAGAGCGCAAAGTAGTGGCAGCGCTGAAGCGCTCTGGCGGGGATTTAGATGCACTGGTATTGCGGGTTTACAACGATGTCGACTCCAGCCTGCATTCAATGGCCAAACTATCGCTACACGCCCACTTGATAAAATTGCACAACGAGGGGCGTGCGCAGGAAAGCGGGGGGCAGCTGTGGCAGTTGCTGGAGTAAAGCGTTGTCAGGGGAGGGGACTGAAAATCAGTGTGGCTGAGCTGTGAGTGACCCACCGATTGAGCAGTAGCGTAGGCATCCTAGCTCGGTAGCATGACATCATGCGCCATCAGACAGTGAAAATCGCTTTTATTACTGCTTTAATCGTCTACTTTGGCATCGGCCTGTTGCTGTATGTCAACCAGCGGCGGATGCTCTATTTCCCGACCCAGGCAATTGCCGATGCCGGGGCCGATTCGATCACCCTGCCAGTGGTCGGTGCCACACTGCACATCTATGTTGTGCGAGCAGGTCGTGAGCGCGCCTTGATCTACTTCGGCGGCAATGCCAGTTCGGCCAGCGACAGCCGCGCTTTTTTTGCGGCCGAGTTTCCTGATCACAGCTCGTATTTACCGGATTACCGCAGCTATGGCCGTAGCACTGGTCAGCCGACTCAGGCAGCGCTATTTGCTGATGCTCTGGCACTGTTTGATGCAGTGCGAGAGCATCATCGCCACATTGATGTCATCGGGCTCAGCCTTGGCAGTGGCATTGCTGCTCATGTGGCCGCCGAACGCCCGGTAGAGAAATTGGCGTTGGTCACGCCCTACGATAGCATCCGGCGGGTGGCGCAAGGGCGTTTTCCTTTTTATCCCATGTCGGTGTTGCTTAAGGATCCGTACGACAGCTTGTCTTTAGTGCCGCGCATCAGTGCTCCGACTTTAATCGTCATTGCCGGCCTTGATGAGACCATCCCTAGTCAGCGCTCGGAGGCTCTGGCGCAGGCTTTCCCACCAGCGCAGCGGCGCGTTGAGGTGTTCGCTACTGCTACTCACAACACCTTGTGGGATAGGGCAGACTACCGCGCACTGCTACGCGAATTTTTCAGTGCTGATGACGCGGATTTCTAAGGAAAGTCTGATTTATTAGCAGAAATCATTTCTTTCCAGATGCGGACTCTCCAGCAGGCATCTGAACTTGCGTGCCGTAGTCTCTTTGATACGGGCTTACGACTCCAATCAATCTTAGCAAAAGCGCGCATTGCATACACATCATATAAGGCATCTTACATACCGGGATCGGACAGGCCACACCCATACAACAGGGAGAGATGCGGATATCCGCTCAATCCCTAGGGGTTTCCTGCCCACCCACTTTGTCTTGTGATAATACGGCGCAATGAGGACACGATTGATGTCATTGGGTTCAGCTTCGGTAGCGGCGGTAGCGGCATTTCTGCCAGCACAGCAGCGCGTTGAGGCCTTTGCCTTCCGCGACCCACAATACCTTGTGGGTGCGGGCGGACTACCGCGCACTGCTAGGCAGATTTTTAATGTGCTGGTCACAACATTTGCAGGGACTCCTAGCTGAGCCAGTTCAGCGTCAGCGATGGCAGCTCGGGCGGCTACCATCCCAGAGCGACCACCAAATTTTGGACGTAGTCACGAGTTGTGTTATATTGCCGTTAGCCATTTGGCTGGCGGATGAGCTTGTGACGATGCCCACCTTAGAAGATAACAATCGCCGACTGACACAGGAGTTCTTTGAAGCGTTGAGCCGAGGCGATGTGGCGGCCATCGTCGATGCCTACGATGACGAGGGCAGTTGTTGGACTTCTGGCCGCACTTTGATTTCAGGCACTTTGAGCAAAGAGCAGATTCGCGCTGGTGCTGGGGCGGTGCTGGAGACTTTCCCTGAAGGGCTGGCGTTTACCATTCATGCGATGACTGCCGAGGGTGAGCGGGTGGCGGTGGAGGCTGAGTCCCGCGGTCGTCATGCTTCGGGCGCTATCTACAACAATCACTATCATTTCCTGCTTGAGTTTAGGCGTGGAAAATTGTTGCGCCTCAAAGAATATATGGATACGGAGCTAGTGACCGACATACTCTGCAATGGTCAGCGTCCGCTCGCCGAGAGTGATAGCAGGTAGCGCAGACTAATTGCTCGATCAGGCAGAACATCGTAGCACCATTACAGTGCATTTTAAGGAGTGAGAAGCGAGAAAACTATGGCCACATACAAAAAAAGTGTCGGCATGTGGGGGGCGCACGATCTTGCTGGCGGTGATCCCAAGCTGCTGTTGGATTTGGCGCGCCAAGCAGATGCGGCGGGCATTGATCAGCTGAATTTCACTGACCATGTCATCATGAGTGAGAACACAGGTGTCTATCCCTTTGGAGACTTCCCGGTGCCGCCACAGTATCCGTGGTTCGAGCCACTGGTACTGATGTCGATGATCGCCGGAGCCACCAGCCGTGTGCGTGTTGCCACTGGTGTGTTAATCGCTCCATTGCGTCCAGCCGCTCTGTTGGCGAAGATGGCGGCCACGCTTGATGTGCTGTCGGGTGGACGCCTTGACCTTGGCATCGGCACTGGCTGGCAGCGTGAGGAGTACGATGCCTGTGGTCTACCCTTTGAAGGGCGTTTGGAACGTTTGGATGATCAAGTGCGAGCCATGCGCACCCTATGGCGGGATGCTCCGGCCACCTTTCACTCTGAGACGGTCAACATCAATCAGCTCTACAGCTTGCCGATGCCAGTGCAAGAGGGTGGGGTACCGCTGTGGTACGGCATCAGCCCGACACCTGAGAATGCCCGTCGCATCGCCGAGTTGGGCGATGGTTGGGTGCCGATACAGAGCCGCCCTGCGTTCATCAGTGAGGGCAGCTCCTTGATTCGCCATGCCTTCGAAGAGGCTGGCCGCGACCCCGACACATTGCGGGTGCGAGCGGTCGCTCCTCCGGCACTCAATGAGCAGGGTGAGCCAGATCTAGACCGCATTGAGGAAGTTATTGAGCCCTTGCTTGAGGCCGGGGCGACGCATATTGAGTTTCTGCCCTATATGTATGTGCGCTCAGCTGATGATTTTCCGCATTTCTTTGAACGGGTCGCTGCGCTTTAAAGGTCGGTCATCGCAGGGTGTGTAATGTTCCGGTATTTCCCTGATGCCTAAGGGGGCATTGTCTGCCCGCTACGACTCGGCAGATATCCAAGTCCTGACTGGATTAGAGCCAGTACGCAAGCGCCCCGGCATGTACACTGACACGCGCTCGCCGCAACACCTCGCCCAAGAGGTGATAGATAATGCGGTCGATGAGGCACTGGCAGGTCATGCCAGCCGTATTCTGGTGACATTGCATGACGACGGCGGTGTGTCGGTGCGCGACGATGGCCGCGGGATGCCGGTTGATCAGCACCCGGAACACCAGTGCTCTGGTGTCGAGTTGATCCTGACGACGCTACACGCTGGCGGTAAGTTTTCCGACCGTCACTATCGCTTCTCAGGTGGTTTGAATGGCGTGGGGGTGTCGGTAGTCAACGGCCTATCATTGCATCTTGAAGTCACCGTGTGGCGTGGGGGGGGGGTCTACCACATGCGCTACAGCAATGGTGAAAAAGACTCGGAGCTCGAGCGCATAGAGGATTGCGGGGCGCGAGCCACTGGCACATTACTGCGTTTTCTGCCAGATCCGTCCTACTTTGACACAGCGCAGGTCGGTCTGGCTTGGCTCAGCCATTTGCTGAGAGCCAAGGCGGTGCTGTGTCCTGGCCTAGAGGTGACTTTGCTTGAGGAAGAGAGCGGTGAGCGCCAGCGGTGGCGCTATCGGGATGGGCTTGCTGATTATCTGGCTGAGTTTGTCGTGGGGGCGGCGTTGCCAGCAGCACCGCTGGTCGGACATCATGCGGCGGAGGACGGACAGGCCTATGTGGATTGGGCATTGCAATGGACACTAGAGAGTGGCGATGAGTCATTGGGGGAAAGCTATGTCAACTTGGTGCCAACATCAGAGGGGGGCACACATGTCAGCGGCCTGCGCACGGGTCTGCTTGAGGCTATGCGTGAGTACTGTGAGTTGCGCAAATTACTACCGCGCGGCTTGAAGTTGAAGGCGGAAGACATTAGCACTAACTTAGCTTATGTCCTGTCGGTGCGCATACCCGAGCCGCTGTTCAACGGGCAGACTAAACATCGCCTTGCCACCCGCAGCTGCATTGCCCTAGTGGGTAATGCCATGCGCGATGCTTTGGCACTGTGGTTGAACCAGCATACCGAGGAAGGTGATCAATTGGCGGCATTGGCAGTGGAGCGCGCCCAGACGCGCCGGCGCCTCAGCCGCTCGTCGGCACTGAAGCGCCAGCGCAGTGGTGTGACATTGCCCGGGAAATTAGCCGATTGTGTCAGCTCAGATATCAGCACCAGCGAATTATTCCTTGTTGAAGGAGATTCTGCTGGTGGCTCGGCACGTCAGGCGCGGGATCGGGATTTTCAAGCCATTCTGCCGTTGCGTGGCAAGATTCTGAACACTTGGGAGATGGATGCAGCTGGCGCGATGAAGTCGCGTGAAATCCACGACATCGCTCTTGCTCTAGGTGTCGCGCCGGGCAGTGGCGAGCTCGATGGTTTGCGCTACGGGCGCGTGTGTGTGTTGGCCGATGCTGATTCGGATGGCCGCCACATCGCCACGTTACTGTGTGCGCTGTTCGTGCGCCATTTCCGGCAGTTGGTTAATGCTGGACGTGTCTTCGTTGCGATGCCACCGCTGTTTCGCATTGATATGCGCAATGAGGCGCACTATGCGCTAGATGAATCCGAGCGCGATGACATCTTGGCGCGCTTACATGAGCGTAGCCCTAAGGCCAAAATTCATGTGCAACGCTTTAAGGGATTGGGGGAGATGAATCCGGCACAGTTGCGCGAGACGACGATGTTGCCATCCAGTCGCCGCTTAATTCAGTTGACAGTGGAGGCGGAGGATGGCACAGACCCCATGCTTGATCGTTTGCTCGGGGCCAAGCGCGCTACCGACCGCCGCCATTGGCTGGAGCATAGCGGACATCTTGCCGAAGGGGCGCAGACGCAGTGGTTGGAGGAGTTGGCGCAATGACTGTTGCCAGAGTTACGCTGTGAAATTGCGTCATATTGTGCTTGGTGCAGGGCTGTTGTGGGGTCTCTCTGCAGCTTCTGAATCCGATGCACAGTGGGCGCGGACACTCGCGTTGCCACAGCTGCGCAGCTACTATGAAAATGCTTTTGCGGATTACAACAAGCCACCCTTAAGGGAGCTGTTGCAGGTGACCGGGGATTGGCTGGTGGCCGCCCCGGCTCGCATCTCCTCACTGTGGTCTGAAGAGAAAGCTAAAGTTGATCACATGGTGCCGGAAAATGAACTCTATAGCACCGAGTCGGGTTTGAATATGTCTGCACTGGGGACGGCCGTATTGAAGGCAACTGGCAAAGAAGTCCCAGAAGAGTTGGAACAGCTCAAAAAAGACCCCAATTGGAGCGAGCGGCTGCTTAATGAGGGCATATTTAGCCAGCCAGCGGATCGAAAAAAACGACCCGACTAGGCAGCGGCAGAGAGAGTGGTGCCGACAACTGATTAGGGGCGATGGTTAATTGGGCTGAGCGTTAGCCCCCGTTTGGCGCTGTCGTAGTGAAGCCCGCCAGCGTTTGAAATAACTGCCCGCGCTCGCGGTAATCGCTAAAGGCATCTCGGCTCGGTGCCCCTGGCGACAATAGGATCAAGCCCCCGTCGGGTGTCAGCTGGCGTGCCAGTGTCAGCGCCTCCTCCAGCTCCGCCGCTACGGCCTTGAGCTGCTCGCTGTGACCCGTTGCGGCCAAGGTTTCGCTTAACTGTTTGCCGTTTTCGTACATCGTAATCACGGCATCTGTGGGGCATCGCCCCAGCTCTTGTGTCAGCAGACTATAGTCCAGCCCACAGTCTTGGCCGCCCGCCAGCAGGGTCAGGGGGCGATCGCCGGAACCTCGAAAGCGCCGCAGTGCGGCGATGCTGGCTTCCGGCACAGTGGCGGCGCTGTCATCCACATAGTGGTGCCTCCCGCGTTGCCCCAGCAGCTGTTGGCGGTGCGGCAACCCGGGGTAATCGGTCATCGCCTCCCAGGCCAGTCGTGGCGCATAGCCCAATACCGTTAGCACAGCCAGCACCGCGCAGGCATTGAGCAGGTTGTGATGACCAGCCAGCAGCGGAGGTGGTGCGCCGAGGCATTGTGCGCCATGCCACAGCTGCCCACCGCGTGCGTGTGCACCGCCTGCTGTCTGGTAGTAGTGCGCTCCGTGCCAATGGCTGCAAAGCCGCTTGATCGTCGGGTCGGCGGCGTTGAGTAATACTGTGCGTCCCGGTGCCGGATGCAACAAGCGCAGTTTATCTTGATAATAACGCCCGACATCGCCGTGCCAAGACAGGTGAGCTGGCGATAGATTGCTGAGTACAGCAGTCTGCGGCAGGAACTGGAGATCGGCGATTTGATAGCTGGACAATTCGACGACCCGTACGGTGTCAGGCGCTGTGCGTTTGCCCAACAAAGTTGCCAGCGGTATGCCGATATTGCCGCCCAGCTCAGCGGTGGCGCCGAGTTGGCACAGGGTGTGGTGTAGTAGGGCGGCGATGGTGCTTTTGCCTTTGGTTCCCGTGATGCCAATGGCAGTGGCGGCGACATCTGGCTCGGCTAGGCACAGCGAAGAGGGCGAAGTGACCTGCAGCTGTGGGCAACGACGCAAAGTCTCGCGAAACGCTTCGCTATAGAGCGACACCCCAGGGGATTTCAACAGGATCTCGGCATGCTCCAGCGCTGTCGCAGGGGCAGTGCCCGGGGAGGAAAAATTGAGCGGGCCGAGCGCGGCTTCCTGCTGGCGTTGCCGTGCTGGCTGAGGTGCTTGTTCGTCGAATACAGTGATGCTTTGTTGCAGACCCCGCGCACGCAACAATTGCAACAAAGCGCTGTTATCTCTCCCCAATCCCCATACTGCTAGCCGCTGTCCGCTGAGGTCGGCGAGTCGCAACACAGAGTGGTTCACGCGCTACAACCTAGAGTCCAGTTGAGCTCAGCGCCATACGCCAGCGCTGCGGTAAGGCTGCCAGCGCCTGCTTGTCTGTAGTGGTTACGGCATCGACTACGCCAGTATCAATGCCGTGCTCCGCCAGCTCTGTTGCCAGTGAATTCAGCAAGGAGTTGTCAGCCCAATCCTGGCGCTGTAGTACCAGCGTCAATGCCGTGCGGCACTCCGCCACGGTGCCGACACAGTCGAAGGGTTTGTGTTCACCGAGCCCGAGCAATTGCCTAAATCCATTGCGTTGCTCAGGCTGATTTAGCAGATTGGCAGTGAAGATATCCATCAGCTGGCGCGGCTCCATAAATGCGGCCAAGCCGAGAAAAACAAAGCGACATTTGTCGCAATTTCCGCACCAGTGTTGGCTTGTGGCCTGCATCCTAAAAGCGCGATTACAGCTGAGCACCACCCGGTGATAAATCTGCAGCTGTGGTGCTGTAGCGAAGTGCCGTAGCACTTGCAATTCACCAAAGGGTCGCAGTGCCGAGGCGTATTCCAGCTCTGGGCACAGTTCGGTGGCTAGTAGTTCTCGAAATGGCCGCTCGAAGGCGCTGGACTTGCTCCACTGGTGGTTGATACCTGCCGTTGAGCGACCATCGCTCGCCGCTACTGTGTCCGCGCTGAAATTGCCCTCGTCGGCCGAGCGCTCGTTGGACATGGCAATGGCATCGAAATCATAGATCAGCGCTGCTGCTACCATAGCGAAGCTCAGGATGCCAGTGATGGGTACATGGCCGTTCCAAGCGCCGTGGCGATTCAGCTCTGCCAGAGCCGGATCCATGTGCCGATTGATGCGCAGCAGTGGCACTTCTGCAATCTCGGTCATGCGCTCGGCGGCCGGATGGCAGTTGACGGCGACCGCCACCAATGGCTCCCCCGCTTCTCTGAGCGCCGCCAGTGTGACCGCAGAGCCGATGCCGCCGCCACAGGCCACCGCTGTCAGGCGCCGCAATGGTGGTGGCTGCATCGCCGCCAGCGGGTCTGCAGCCACCGGAAACTCTGCCCCATCGCCCAAGTCTAGGCCATTGCGCCACGCGAATTCAGCTAGGCCATCGCGGTAGAAGCAGCGCATGAATGCCGCGCAGTGCGTCGACAGCGGCTTAGTTGTGAGTTCTAGCCGCTGTGGTAGCAACGCTTTGTAATAGCTGATTCCGGCGGCGATGTGCAGATAGCCGAGCACATGGCGCAACGCTACCAACCGTGCGCTATTGAGCGGCGGTGCGTTGACAAAATGCAGGCGTTCGGAAAAACATTGTCCATCTATACGGTAGCTCAGTAGCGCCTCGCCGCGATCGGCATCGTAGTTGCAGGAATGGAACTGCATCAGTTGTGCTGGCTGTGGCACTGTTTGTACCTT
>JABABF010000222.1 GCA_014238345.1 Gammaproteobacteria bacterium | reverse complement strand
GCTGAAATCCGAATTACTAGAAATCATCACCCATTTTCTTGACTGATCATCCCATGCCTGAACAACCCCGCTCCGAGCGCCAGACGCAGACGCGCGTCGTCGCATTGTTCACCGACTCAGCGCAGGAGGACTGCCTCGGCTATCGCTACTTAGGTGACTGGAGCCAGCGCGAGAACAATCGCCCCATTGAGACCGAACTCCTCCGCGACAACCTGATGTCTCGCGGTTATTCCGCCGCCCACATCTCTGCCGCTCTGCAAAAGTTGGAGGCCGCCGCCGATGCGACCGGCATTACGCCCTATCAAGCCAATCTGCGCAGCTACCAGCTCCTGCGCTATGGGGTGCAAGTACAAATTGCCGCTGGGCAGGTGTATGAGACGGTACACCTGATCGACTGGGAACACCCAGAGCAAAATGACTTCGCACTGGCCGAGGAGGTGACGCTGACAGGCGGTCACGAACGCCGACCAGATCTGGTGCTCTACATCAACGGCCTCGCTATCTCGGTGATTGAACTCAAGCGCAGTTCGGTGGAGGTGGCTGAGGGTGTGCGGCAGCTCATCACCAATCAGGAGCAGATCTTCAACCAAGGCTTCTTTAGCATCGTGCAGCTCCTGCTGGCGGGCAACGACTCACAAGGGCTGCGTTATGGCACCACTGGCACACCGGAGCAGTTCTTTGTGCAGTGGAAAGACGAGGAGGCCGCCGATGCGGTAGCCGACACCGGAGCACTACTCGACCGTCCACTAGCGCAGCTGTGCAATAAGGAACGGCTGCTCGACTTGCTGCGCCACTTCATCATCTTTGATGCGGGGCGAAAGAAACTGCCGAGGCCGCACCAATTCTTTGGTGTGAAAGCCGCCCAAGAGCGCATTGCCAAGCGCGAGGGCGGAGTTATTTGGCACACTCAGGGCAGTGGCAAGAGCATTCTGATGGTGCTACTCGCCAAGTGGCTGTTGGAGCACGACCCCGATGCGCGCGTGCTCATCATCACCGACCGATATGAACTGGACAAGCAGATTGCGGGAGTGATGAAGAGCGCGGGGGTGATTGGAGCCGAGTCCCCGGCACCGCGCATCACTTCTCGGGCAGAGTTTGTGGCCAAGTTGGCGGCGACTACCCCGCGCCTGCTGTGCGCGCTAATCCACAAGTTTGATGTCGCCGAACTCGGCACGAACCCGCCGCCTGTAACTGGTAGCTTCTATGTGTTTATCGATGAGTGCCACCGCACACAGGGTGGCGGCATGAACCAGCAAATGAAGCGCTGTTTAGCGGGTGCGATC
>JABABF010000221.1 GCA_014238345.1 Gammaproteobacteria bacterium | reverse complement strand
CCCAAGCACAACCCTGTAGACGAAGACCAGCCCCTGCCAGCCCATGCCCCTCGCAAGCCGTCAAGACACTGATATAGTGTAGTGTAGCTGGCTACACAGCGTCAAGACAGGTGTCCTCAGCGTGTTAAACTGAATAGCTGATACATTGGTCTAATCTCAACACATTCAACACAGGAAAAACGCTATGGCTCTGCGCCACATCGCCCGTGCCCATCTGCCGACAGAGTGGGCAGAGTTCACTGTTCACGCTTTTACCGACGCAGCGGATGATAATGCAGACCACCTCGCGCTAACACTCGGCGAGCTCGGCCAAGAAAATGAGCCATTGTTGGGACGCATTCACTCAAGTTGTGCCACAGGGGATGCACTCTTTAGCCTGCGTTGCGATTGCGGGGCACAGCTGCAATACGCCATGCAAAAAATCGCCGAGGCAGGCTGCGGCGTACTACTCTACATGGCGCAAGAAGGGCGCAACATCGGCCTCAGCAACAAAATACTGAGCTATCAATTACAAGATGATGGTGCCGACACCGTAGAAGCCAACCTGCAGATGGGTTTTGCCGAAGACCAGCGCAACTACACTCCCTGTGCCGAAATTCTGCGCTACCTCGGTATTCGCCGCCTGCGTCTAATGACTAACAACCCACAGAAAATCTCAGCACTAGAGTCTCTGGGCATTGAAGTAACAGAGCGCGTGGCGGTACAAGTCGGCAACAACCCACATAATCAGCATTACTTGGCGACCAAGGCTGACAAGCTCGGGCATATTATCTAAAAGCGGCATCAGCCGCTCAGCCCGACTCCCCCTGCTCGCTCCACCAGCGCTCCACCGCCCGCTGGATCCCCGCCGTATCAAGCCCACACAGCGCCAGTAGCTCAGCGCGTGTGCCGTGTTCAACAAAGTGGTCTGGCAACCCCAAATGCAGTATTGGCGGCGTAGCGGGGGAGGCGGCCAGCAACTCGCCCACCGCAGCACCAGCACCCCCAGCCAGCGCACCCTCTTCCACCGTGACCAGCAGCTGATGTGAAGTAGCACACTCGCGCAACAACTCAGCGTCCAGCGGCTTGATAAAACGCATGTCTGCCACGCTGGCATCCATCGTCTCGGCCACCTCCAGCACCGCCGCTAACGGCGCGCCAAACACCAAGAAGGCTGTGCGCTGTCCGCGGCGACGCAATAGCCCCCGACCGATGGGTAACCGTTCGGGAGCCTCCAGCTGTGGCGGTAACGGCGGTGAACCGCGCGGGTAGCGCACAGCGGCTGGCCCCTCGTATTGGTAGGCCGTCTCCAACATACACTGCGCCTCATCGCCATCCGACGGTGCCATGACCACCATGTTGGGAATGCAACGCAGGTAGCAGAGATCAAAGCTACCCGCATGGGTAGCTCCGTCCTCACCCACTAAGCCAGCACGGTCTATGGCAAAGGTCACATCTAGGTTCTGTAGTGCCACATCATGGATGAGCTGATCGTAGGCACGTTGCAAAAAAGTTGAATAGATCGCCACGATCGGCTTCAGCCCCTCACAGGCCATGCCAGCGGCCAGTGTCACACTGTGCTGTTCGGCGATAGCCGCATCATGGAAGCGCGTGGCGAAGCGCTCGGCAAAGTCCGTCATGCCTGAGCCCTCGCACATGGCGGGAGTGATGGCCACAAGGCGCTCATCACGTGCTGCCGCTGCACATAGCCAGTCGCCGAAGATCTGCTGGTAGCCCGGCGGTGATGCAGCTGCAGACGATGCCGATGACAGCGAGTACTTGCTGATCGCATGGTAGCGCACTGGATCAGCTTCGGCAGCGGCATAACCTTTGCCTTTGACAGTCAGCACATGGAGCAACTGCGGCCCCTCAAGATCACGCAAGTTATCAATCATACGTAGCAACAGTGGCAGATCATGGCCGTTGACCGGCCCGATGTAATTCAGGTCTAGAGCCTCAAATAATGCCCCTGGCGAGACCATGCCCTTGAGATGCTCTTCGGTGCGTTTGGCCAATTCCAAAGCTGACGGCATGCTACGCAAAACTTTCCTTCCCCCAGAGCGCAATGAAGAGTAGGCCTTGCTCGACCAGATACGTGACAAATAATTATGCAAACCACCAATATTGTGAGAAATCGACATTTGGTTATCATTCAGTATCACGAGAACATCGGCGTGCGTCTCCCCCAAATGCGCCATCGCCTCGTAGGCCATGCCAGCTGTGATGGCTCCGTCGCCGATCACTGCGACCACGCGTCGGCGGCGCCCCTGCTGGCGTGCCGCCAGCGCCATGCCAAGCGCCGCGCTTATGCTGGTACTCGAATGTCCGGCTCCGAAGTGATCATAGGGACTCTCGCTGCGCCTGAGAAAGCCGGACAGGCCATCGCGCTGGCGCAAGGTAGCCATGTCGTCGCGCCGACCGGTGAGAATTTTGTGCGGATAGGCTTGGTGCCCAACATCCCATACCAGTAGGTCTTCTGGGGTGTCGTAGAGATAATGTAGCGCAACACTCAGCTCGACCACCCCGAGGCTGGCACCCAGGTGCCCACCGGTACGCGCCACGCTGTACAGCAAAAAGTTGCGCAACTCGGTTGCCACTGCTGGCAGCTGTGTAGCGTCGAGCGCCCGCAGATCAGCTGGCCCGTCAATATCATCAAGTAGCGGAGTGGCCGGACGCTCGCGCGGCAAACTGCCATTGCTGGCGCCGTTTGGCGTGGGCGGCGGCGAGGGGGCGGAGTTCTTCACGCCTGGCGGTTGACCATATAGTGAGCCAAGGCACGCAGTAATCCGCTGTCCTCAAAGCCACCATCCAAGGCTGCCACAGCACTACGCTCCAAGTCCAACATCCGCTGGCGCGCCGCCTTGGCACCGACCAACTCGCAGTAGTTCGGCTCATGAGAACCCCCGGCTGCCTGGGGACCATCAAGCAAATCATCGCAGATCTGAAAAGCCAAACCGATGTCGTCCCCGAAGCGGGTCAAAATCTGCAAATGGCTACCCGAGGCGGCGGCGGCGAGAGCACCGAGTCGCAAGCTGGCGGCGATTAATGTAGCGGTCTTCATGCGTTGCATCTGCTCCAATGCGGCGATGCTGGTCTGCTGGTTGGTCAACGCCAAATCACGAGCCTGCCCCCCCGCCATACCAGCGATGCCCACGGCTTCGACCAGATCATCCAACATCTGCAAGCGGCATTCTGCCGACATGAATGGACAGCGAGATAACAGGCCAAAAGCATGCGCCTGTAGGGCATCACCGGCGAGGATTGCCGTTGCCTCATCAAAGCGGATATGGCAGGCGGGCTGGTTGCGGCGCACATCATCGTCGTCCATGGCGGGCAGATCATCGTGCACCAGGGAGTAGCTATGCATGAATTCCACCGCACTGGTAATGCAATCCAGCGCCTCCTGCGGTGCTGCATCTGGCGCGACAGTGGTGGCCGCCGCCGAGACCAAAGCGGCGCGGATGCGCTTGCCACCATTGATCACAGCGTAGTGCATGGCAGGCCACAGCTCCGGACGGTCATCTTGCAATTGCGCGAGATGATTCTCCAAAGCACGATTGATATTGACGCTGCTATGTTGCAGATGGCTACATGCCCGCTCCATCAACGCCTCAGCCATAGTCGACTCAGCTCTCGGCGACGGGTGGAGTCTCAACGGCGCTCTCACGCAACTCACGCAACTCACGCACCCGCTGTTCAGCGCGATCTAGCTCCTTGCGACAACGCGCCACCAACTGCATTCCCTGCTCGTAGTCGCGCAGAGAATCCTCTAGGCTCAGCCGCCCCGCCTCCAAGCGCTCCACCAATGCTTCAAGATGCTCTAACGCCTCCTCAAAACTGAGGTCAACGCTGTCATCTTTCGACGATTCTGGTGCTGTTGTATTAGCCATCTCATTTCACCTCATTCCTGTGCTACCAACGGTGCTGCCTCGGCAACACCGTCCGCAGCGCGATCTAGCTGCTCTGTCACCGCCGTCCAAACCTCCCCGGCTCGCAAGGCCACCCCTTCGGCGAAACGCAACTCTCGGTGCTGCTCACCATAGACACCATTGTGATGCAATCTGTGGGAGCCGTACAGCACCACCACAGGCCGCCCAAACACCGTCGGCAGGCTGGCGAGGCTGGAATCTATTGAGACCACCGCCTGTGCAACCAGCATGGTCGCTGTCAGAGCCTGCAGATTAAGTGCTGGCAAGACACGTACCCCAGACAGACCCTCGGCGATGCACTCCGCCACACTGGTTGCCGAGTTCTCTGGGCTAGGCAACAACACCTGAAATCCACCCGCCGTCGCCAGAGCGCAAAGCGCACGCCAACTCTCAATGGGCCATTGACAATGTGCTTGCCGAGTACTGGGCAAAAACATCAGAAACGGCGGCACCGAGGGAATGGTCGACGGAAAGTCGGCGCTACTCAGGCCAAAATCAGCCCGCGTACTTGGCTGTTCATAGTCTAGGGCGAGCGCCAGCAACTGGCGTTGACGGTCGATCAGGTGCTGCTCTTGGGGTACCGCCAACCGGTAGCGGTAAAACAGCGCCGCGCTACGCTGCGGTGCCGAGTTCCCGTCTAAGCCATAGGTAGGCCCACGTGCGAACAACGCCAACCATGCACTCCTAAAGTGCCCCTCGGCTTCTATCACACAGTCGTAATGACGCTGAAATAGCGTCGCTTTGACATCGCGCCGCGCACGGCCAAACCAAGATCTAAGCGGTGCCGAACGCCAGCGCCGCAGGTCGACCGGCAGAACCTGATCCACCGCCGGATGCCAGCTCGGCACATCGGCGTAGCGCTGCTCTACCACCCAGTCAAAACGCAGGGTGGGATGACGCAAAACAGCATCTCCAACCGCTGGGAAGGTGTGTAGGATTGAGCGAAGCGGAGAAGTTTGGATCAATAGCGCACGCATATCCACACTCCGCCCAGCAACAGCGGATACCGACACATTAGTCCGCTACTGGCGAGAGCCACTCCGGATGATTGCTACGTTGCCCGCGCACTTGCTGCAGATACAGCTCCTGTAGATGCTGAGTGATTTTGCCCGCTTTACCGGTGCCTATCCGGCGGCGATCTGACTCGCAAATAGGCACTACCTCAGCAGCGGTCCCCGTCAGGAAAGCCTCGTCGGCGATGTAGACCTCATCGCGGCTGATGCGCCGCTCCCGCACCTCAATACCTTCTTCACGCGCTAGTTGGATAACCGTGTCGCGGGTGATGCCAGCCAAGCAGAAAGTGCTCTCAGGTGTATGCAAAACCCCATCGCGCACGAGAAACAAGTTCTCACCAGTACCCTCGGCGACAAACCCCTCCGGATCCAATAGCAACGCCTCGTCAAAACCATTGGCACGTGCTTCGCGCAGGGCGAGTACCGAATTGATGTAATAGCCATTGCCCTTGGTGCGACACAGAGCAGCATTGACATGGTGGCGGATAAATGAAGAGGTGTGCACACGAATGCCGCGCTCAGCGGCATCAGCATCCATATAGCGCGGCCACTCCCAAGCGGCGATCACCGTATGGCAGGGCAAATTCTCGGCACGCAACCCCATCCCATGTGGGTTCTCCGGTACACCGAGCATACACATGGGACGCAGATAACTTTCGCTGAGTCCATTGGCACGCACCACTTGGCACTGCGCCTGCTCTAGCTCCGCCTGACTCCAGCGAACATCAATGCCTAGAATATGAGCTGATTCCAAAAGCCGCCGAGTATGGTCGGCGAGGCGAAAAATACAGGCACCCTGCGCCGCCGTCTCATAGGCTCGCACACCCTCAAAGACCCCAAAACCGTAGTGCAGGGTGTAGCTCAGAAAATGGCAAGAGGCCTCGCGCCAAGGCACCAGTTCACCATCGCGCCAAATTGCGCCGTCTCGATCCGCCATCGACATCGACAATCCCTCCCGAAGATGCCCGATTATCGACCACCATCGCTCACTGAGCGTTTATTTTATACGCAGTGCCTCGCCGGGAGACACTTTATCCAGCGCCGTCAGTCGCTACACGCAATGCCTCGTGCAGACTGATCTCACCCGCCGCCGCCCGCGAAGCAGCAGCAGCGCGCAGAGTGCTATGTTGTGCCCGCTCGACCGCTGTGCGCAGCTGGTCGCCATTCCGACCCAGCGCAGCACACACAGCAGGACTCACTTCCAGCAGCTCAAAAAGCGCCAAACGACCTCGGTGACCACTGTGGCGACACTGTAGGCAGCCCTCGGCAAGGTGGAAATGAGGTAAGGGTGACGGCGACAACTGCCGCCACAGCTCAGGCTCTGTCGCCGGTGCCGGGCGGCGACAATGCCGACACAGCGCCCGCGCTAGGCGCTGTGCCATGACCCCCACCAAAGTCGCCCGCAACAGATAATCGGGCACCTCTAAATCGAGCAACCTAGCCACCGCATCAAAACTGTTATTGGTGTGCAGGGTGGCGAGCACGAGGTGTCCCGTCAACGCCGCCTGTACAGCCATGCGAGCGGTCTCGGGGTCACGGATCTCACCGATCATGATCACATCGGGATCTTGGCGCAACAGCGCCCGAATACCACTGGCAAAATCCAGCCCTAAATCTGGTCTCACTTGAGTCTGGTTGAAGGCCTCATCGATAATTTCAATGGGATCCTCCACCGTGCAGATATTGTGCTCGCCATCGGCCAGCGTACGCAATGTGGCATAGGGCGTGGCGCTCTTGCCTGAGCCAGTGGGGCCAGTCACCAAGATGAGTCCATGGCGGCGCAACGCCAACCGCCGCCACGCTGCCAACACCGCACCCATCATGCCCAAAGCTTCGAGGCCACCACTAACGACAGAGCTGTCCAACAGGCGCACCACCAATTTCTCGCCGTGGGCAGTCGGCAAGGTGGCCAGCCGCAGTTCCAATGTATCCCCGCCAGGCAAGGTGTTGTGTAGACGGCCATCCTGAGGTCGGCGCCGCTCGGTGACATCCATGGATGCCAACACCTTAAAACGGGCGATTACCGCTAAGGCAACCGCATCTGGAAGTTGATACAGAGTGTGTAGACTGCCATCAATACGCAATCGCACCTGGGTCGTTGCCCCGCGCGGCTCAAGATGCAGGTCGCTGGCTCGCTGCTCCATGGCGTATTGCAACAGCCAATCCGCCACTGCAGAGCTGGGTTGCGACTCACTATCGGCCAGCGGCGAGGCGAGCTGTGTAACCGACGGGAGGGCATGGGCTTGATCGGCGGCGCGCACCGACTGGTGCAGGCGCGCAAATTGTCCGACACGCTGCCGCAACTCCGACGGGTCGGCCAATACACGGCAGATCTCCCGCCCTAGCATCGCGGCCAGTGGAGCCTCCCAGTCGCGGACAAAGGGATCAGAGCAGGCCACCACCGCCTGCTCAGCCCCCATGCGCAACAGCAAAATGCTGTGGCGCTCGGCAAAAGGGCGCGGCACAGCACCCGCAACATCCACTGCCGCTAGCGTGACCGTCTCTATGCACAGGCCACTGTGATGCGACAGCCAGCGCAACAAAGCCTCTCGCTCCAATGTGCCATCAGGGGTGCGGCGCAGTGACAGAGCGGCTAGTTGCTCCAAGGGATGTGCCGTGGGTAGCGGTGCTTGACGCAGCTGCCGCCGCGCACGATCAACCTCGCCAACCGCCAAAATCTCATCGCTCGCCAACGCCTCAAGCCAGCGCTCCATAACGGCATTGCGCCGCCCGTCAGCATCGCCCATCACCCCACCCTCCTTGGCTCGGCGCTCGCGGCATCCTGCCGCTATGTGTTTCTATGCTAACCCGAATACACAGCTCATGCCACCCCGCCACGGGGGGTTATATGATGTCCGCTAAACTCTGCGACGGGCGGCGGCCTGCGTGGCGCGCAGACTATCCCGAAAGGCATCGCGATCTTCTGTCGACGGTGTCTGCCCCGCTGCTAGTTGGGCGGAGATGCGCTGTGCAACCTGTGCATCGCGCTCGCCACGCAAGGGCTCATCAGCTCCTGCGATGAGTGTCGCCACGCACCGCTCGAAGGCGGATGTGAAGCGATCACCACGCTGTTTGCCACTTTCAGCGCTACGACGATCCTGCTGCACCAGTCGTAGCAGCTCCAATCGCCTGATCAGTGCCATCGTGTCGGCATCCTGTTGAAACCAACCCAGCAGTCGTCCCTCATTACTCCCCGGACGTTTACGCAATATATTGATCACCTCAATGAGCAATCGCACTGGCGGCTCCTCACAGCGCGCCGCCATCGCCTGTAACAGCGCCTCGGCGCCAGCATGT
>JABABF010000220.1 GCA_014238345.1 Gammaproteobacteria bacterium | reverse complement strand
GGATTTGAGCGGAAAACCCAAACCACGGCAATGGTTTCTGCGCTTCCGCAGATGCCTGCTGCACCCGGGTCTTGGTGTGAGTGCCGCTGCGAGAAAGGAGATCGAACCCGCAGCGGCGCACCCGGCAGGACAAGGCAGCTGCTTACTGCCCAAGGAAGCTAACTGTCAAGCCGTATCTGGGCGCATACAGCATAGGTTTGTTCAAAATGCCCTCGGTGTCAAGTTCGCCGGCGCAGGCTTGCCGTGCCCATGGACTGGATGTGTCATGCGGGCGGAGCGGCCTTTGCCCGCCCGATGTGCTTTGGCTGCCTTCTCATGCTTTGGCTGCCTTCTCATTGTGGACGCTCGGTTCGGACGGGATGAGCCTCCGCCATGCGCTGGCCTTGTTTGCCGCCGCCTTCTTACCTGTTTTGCCTGGGAGTGCCTCCACGACAGCCTGATCTAAAGCCAATCTGACAGGGTCATCGTTTAACTGTGGTAACGGGCGCAGTGTTTGATCGGCATACTCGTCAAAGGCTGCTGCGAGCAGTCGGATGTCACACTTCTTCGGGTCTGGTGCGGGGAGGTCTCGTAGTCCGTTCACGGAAAAACGCGGATACGTCAACTTTCTTTGTCTGGCGTTAAGGAAAGCGAGCACACCGAAGGTCGAATTGAACCACACACACCACGCCTTGCAAAGTCTCAGGCTCTGTCTCTTCTCCCTCTCTGCGAGAGTTACCGTGATAAACGCAGAGCCGATGATGGGATTATCTGAAAACACAGCAGGTGTCGAAGTGAGCTTCAGCCACAGTCGATTGGCTAAGAGCAAGTGGCCGCGCTTTTTCCAAAGATTCAGGGCGGCCCGTCCTTTTTTCTTCTTGGACACAAGGTAGCAATCCGGGGTTGTTCGCATCGTGACCTGTCTGTCAGAATTATGCTTCCACAGTGCACGGACATTTGGATTTTGCGGGTGCTTCGCATGGACGAATGCCCCCCGCGCACTCCGTCCATCCGGCCCCACCTGTGCTTGCTCTCCAATCGGCCGGAGTGCGGAATGCGCGGCCATCCAGTCTGCGCCCTCTGCAAGCGATTGGTCGTAAAAACATGCGGCGTTCCAGGGCTGGCCGTCCTTTAATTGTTCGTGGCTTCGGAACGTGATATTTCCGTAGTCGCTGAGACCGGTCGCATCGTTTTGTACCAGTGCTTCTCTGATCGCTGCGGCCAGCTGTCTTGCGGCAGTAGGCGTTGCTGGATTCTCAGCCAGTGATACGAATGCCGTTTCCTTCGGTGCGCTGCCGGGGGCTGGGCGCCTGGCGATAAAAAGCGATTCGTGAATGTCCGTATTCTCCGAGAAGTAAATGCGACGGTTGTCATGGCTTGTGACTACAATCTCCAACTGGAAGCGTTCGGGGGTTGTGAGTAGCCTGCGCTTCCCTTTGGCCGCCGCCCCTGTGCAGACCGTGAAGGGATTGATAATCGCTAGGGTGCCGGACGGATTCAATAATTGGTCGGCAATCGGGGTAAAGAACGAGTCGAGCGTGGACTGGTGGATTGCTTCCCTGTGGACAGGATCAGGGGTTTTTTCTGCGATCTGGCCCTCGTGTTGTTGCACGAGCTTCCGCTGCTTATTCGGCAGGGAGCGATTGCGAATATCGTTCCTGGTAAAGGGCGGGTTCATGATGATCAGGTCACAGGACTTGTTCAAGCCGATCTCTTCTATCTTGAACCCCTCCGCAGAGGCCCTGTGCTGTTTGGAGTCCGGGGCTACTGGAGGCCGGAACTCTACCTTGGGGGCCGGGGCTACTGGCCGAAGGAATGGGGCCCCGTCCAACAGAATGTCCAGCGATCCCGCCCGCACATCGCCGTTGTCCATCACTCCATGCAACATGTTGTAGAGGCGCATGCGATTGTAGTCGATCTTGGGTGCTGCTAAGGTCAACATGCAGGCCGCCAAGTGGATCGCGTGGCGGTTGATGTCCATTCCGTGCAACACGTCTTCGACCAGCATGAGGTGCAGCATGTCGCAGCTGCCTTGGCCTGCCCCAACAGCGTCCTTGTAACGCTGCTCGATGGTGTTGGCGATGGCCATCAACAGTGTGCCCGTCCCACATGCGGGGTCGCAAACCTTTAGCTTTCTCAGCAATTCAATGTCGGCCCAATTGCCCACGGGCGGCCTGTCCTTGGGAAACGCGAGTCCTGCCAGTAAGGCCGCCGCCGGTGCGCTTGTGTAGAACGAACCGTCGTAGTGAGCGGTTTGTAAGAGTTGGTGGTAAATGGGGCCCGCATGGTCTAGCTGTAGTCCACGGATCCGTTTCGCACAGCTGCGAACGGCTTCAAGTAGTCTACTCAAGCAACCCTCTGTCGAAGTGTCAGGGGGCAACACGTTCAAGACCAATAGGGCGGGATCTACCACGGGCGCATAGTCTTTCTCCCTGATCATCTGCCAATCGGCAAGGAGGGCTTGTTGCTTGTCTGAAACCTTCTCCACCTTGAAAAGCGGTGTCAAGCCTAGCACGATTTTTTCGCCCTGAAGCCGATCATGCAGCAGGCACATGTTGGTCAAGATCAAGCACGCAATGCGAGCCGGGCGCTGATCGTTCCGGCCATTCTCCGGTTCCCACGCTATTTGTAGCTTCTCAGCCAGTTCCTTGCCTGTCTGCTGGCTCAGGTGCGCTGATGCGGCTAAAATCGCTTTCTGGATCGTCTCTGTGATGATCTCCGTGTCAGGCGAGTCCACTTCCTTGATGAGATTGGCCAGGTCCAGCAGGGGGCCCGTCTGCCAGTTGGCAATGATCTCTCCCTTCTTGTCGACCTTGGCGAAACACAAGTCGCGAGACTTTCGGAACTGCACGCTCCGCTGTTGCTCGCTGGCCTCGGCAAGAGACTCCGGGTAACACAATGCGATGGCATTCCAGCAATCGTCGTCCTTCCACCACCGCTTGAGGTCGTGGGCGGCCTTCTTCTTTTGCTGCTTGTCTTGCCCCTTTTTGCACTCGATCGCGGTGTAGAAAAAATCTCCGTGCTTGAGCCGTACCTGCACATCACACCGCTTTCTGCTTCCCGGCGCCGAGGTTTCCGCTTGTGTGTCAAAGCCGTATTCTTCTCCTGCTAAAACATCCGCCAAGACACCATTGAGTGAATTTTCCTCCTGCAATTTTCCATGTGCAGGTGAGGGTTTTCTTGCCAATTTTTTCATCGGCGTATTATAAACCATCCGTCCTGAATCAGGGTATATACGTTGCGAAGAACTTAGTTCTTTCTTCATGCCAGTGCCCGCTTTGGGGGGTATAATGCACCTCATGTCCTTCACACCAACATTCCCGCCCAATCGCATAGGCACCATCCGCCCGGGCAAAACCCCGTTCCAGGTTGAGTGGCAGCATTCGGCCTGCCTGTTGATGGCGGAGACACCTGACGGGTGGGCGGGCCTGTACTGCTTCCGGGCAAGGAAACGCCCGTGGAAACTGCGGTCTTCCTCAACCGCCACTACCCGGACGGGCTGACCAGTCTATTGCCCTTGGGCGACCTGGTCACGCTGGGCGGGCACCCGGAAGCCTGCGACCGGATGGACGAAGACGGGGACTACGGGCCCGCCCGTGACACGGAGTACCCGCCGCCGCCGTGGCCGGACTGGGACGAGGCAATGGACTTGTGGACGGCGATTCACATGGTGGTGGACTTCGTGGCGCGCTGGAGGCGGGAGTCCGGCTGGGAGGCGGTATCGATCGGGGGCCGCCCGTTGGTGGCGGAATGAACCCCAAGGGGGCAGCCCGGCTCCCGCCAGCCGCAGGCGGCATGCAGGTTAACTGCTGTAAGAATCCTGCTTGCAGGCAGTTCGCCGTCAGGCCGGACCCTGAATCGGAGGCCAAGCCCCCGCCAAGGCACGGGATAGGACCATCGGCTTTCTACGACGGGAGCTACCTGATCGATGCCTCTAAGACCAACAAGCCAAGCTTGGAGTGCTTGTCTTGCAGCGAGAATATCCCGCTGAAATCGAATACCGCCGTGCAGGCGGAGGTCCTGCGCCTGCGCAGGCGTGAGGCCGGGTCAAGGAAGGGCGGAGGCGGTAAGAAAGAAGGCTGCCCGAAAGACTCCTGCCGGAACCACGGGTTGCCGGACGGCCAGGAACCGGGACCGTACCGCCCGCGCAGCAGATACCTTAAATTCGGGGTCTCCCAGGGGAAGCAGCGCTTGCAGTGCCGTGCCTGCGGGTCCACGTGGAGTCCAGGGGGAAACCCGAGGGGTCGTCCGCGGAGGCCATTGAAGAAGGAAGAGAGGAAGGTTTTCCGAGGCTTGATCTCACATACCCCCTACGCCCGCATGTCCGGCCTTCTGGAAGTATCGCTTTCCCGCCTGCATCAGCTGATCGGACGATTCGAAGAAGAGGCGCTGGAAGCACAGGCGGCACTGGAGGAAGGGTTGCCGGAAGCCCTGAGAGGACGGCGGCTGACGTTGAGCACCGACCGGCAGGTCTACCCTGTGAACTGGAGCGAGCGGGAAGACCGGCGGAACATCGTCCTGCACAGCGTGGTAACGGCCGACCAGGGGACCGGGTATGTGCTCTGCGCTCACGTCAACTACGATCCGGACGTAGAGCCCGGGAGGCTGGCGCTGGCCGCCGAGCAGACGGGAGATTACGCCAAGCACCCTGCCTATCGCGCAGAAGCCCGCGTGTGGCTGCCGGGCGAGCTTGCAGGGGAAGGAAAGCCGGTCGTGGGGGCGACGGCCCGGGCATCTTCCGAGCAGCGTTACAGGGAAGCGTCCGCCCGCGCCGACGTAGAGCAGCCGGAAACATCCGGAAGGGAGCCGTCCAAGGGGGCCGTCGTGCGGGAAGGTATCACGCTGTATGCGCATTTTCGCCTGCTGCGCGAGCGGGTAGAGCACGCCCGTCATGTCACGCACTGCTTCGAGCAGGAGAGCGCGATGCGGGCGGCCTGTCTGACAGCGTTTGACGACCGGGTGCTGGATGGACGCTGCGAGGCGTTCTACGTGCGCATAGATAAAGGTTTCACGGCGAAGAGGAAGCAGGAGATGGCGGGAGCTTCCCGCGCGCTGCTGAGAGCCGTGCAGGCCGAGCACAACTGCGACGGACTGGAGGCCAGGCGGCTGCTGGTGCGGGCGGCACTGGGAACGCAGCGCCTGGCAGAGCGCGGACCCTGGCGGGACCGCTGGCTGCGCCATCCGTGCCCGACGGCGTTTGAGCCCGACAAGGAGGTCTGCCGATTGACCAGGCGGCCGGGAGAAGGCCCGGAGAAGGAGAATCCTGCCGCCGTGCACGGGTACGCTTTCGCCTCCCTGCACGCGGTAGATCGCTTCTTTCTGCAGGTCCGCTACAAGGTCAACACCTTGGACAGGCACCGGCAGACAGCTTCGTTCGGACGGGCATGGAACGTCTACCACCCGTACAACCCTGGGCGGGTGCCCGCATTGCTCTCGATCTACCGCCTATGGCACAACTGGAGCCTGGCGGGGAAGGACGGGAATACGCCCGCGATGCGAGTCGGCCTGGCCGTCCGACCGCTGAACCCAGAGACGCTGCTGGAGCGGGGGCTTCAGGCGGCGCTGGAAGAAGTGCGGACTCCGCAACAGCCGGAGCCTGCCGCCCGGCCCCAACCGCGGCCGCAGCCACCGGAAATCAAGCGGCAACCGGAGACTGAGAGGGGCACCGACACGAGCGTGGATTTCGGGCCAGGCGGTTTCTGAGCAACAGAGGGGCGGCCTCCTGGCGCAGGTAGTCGCCATCCTCGTCCATTCTCGGGCAGCCGCCAGTCCCCAAGTGTGCCTCCAACGCCACCAGCTCGCCCAGTGGAGACAGCTGCACCAGCCCGTCCGGGGGGTAATGCCGGTTCAGATGCTCTACGGTCACCCCCCGAACCCCCCGCGCACCCTCGCGCCCCTGGGCGCAGTACAGGAACAGGCAGGCGGCTGCTGTCAGGCGTTGCGGGAGCGGGAAGGCGTCTACTGTCTGCAATCCGGCAAACATGGGGTGTTGAGGTGCCGGAAGTCATGACGAGCCACAGCGTAAGTCACCACCTGCCAACAAATCAACTCTGCTGGGAAGCCAGACAGCCGCTCACAAGACGCTTGCAATGCGTCTAGGCCGGGGCACTTAGGCGGAGGGGCATCACTCGCGTCTGGGCGATCGGGCGGGATATGGTATGACCGGATAATACTCAGAAGCACATCCAGCAATTTAATGCATCTTCTTGATCTCTTCCCCTAATTCTTTGAGATCGCGCCCCAGCCGATCAATATCGCTCTTCGTCCGATCGGCATCGTTCTCAATCCGATCGGCATCGTTCCCCATCCGCTTGGCCAACTTCTCGTTCTTTCTATTATCTACGGCACTTCCATGATCTACCTGACTAAGCACTTTACCCTTTTTGAACAATAGCTTATCGGCCTTTTCCTCCCGTTCTTTCCATCCATCTATCACCTCCCCTATCTTCTCCATAATTTCTGTCCTCATATCCTTCACGCCAGCCTCCAGCGTCGCCAGCCTCCCGGCGTGCTGTATTGCAGACAGCACGCACATCAGCGATACAATAAGCGCGAGCAGCCCACTTTCTTCCTCTAGTAACGCCCAGAAATACAGAAACCAGGAACCGTCAGATAGAGACCCCCCCATGCTCATTAAGCTAAGGAAGAGTCCGAGAGAGAACGTAGACGCTCGTCAAGGGGGCGGGTGCGAGGAGGAATACCCTCTACCGCCCCCTTGACGAGGCCGCCATCAGGGGCGACGATTCCTCCTCGCTGCTCTCCGCACTGCAAGAGGCTGCTTGCTGCTTGGGGTCCCGGAGGGCCAGAAGTTCATCGGCCCCCCTCCTCAACAGTTCCGCCTTCGCCCTCATTTCCTTGACGGTTTTCTTCCCCTCCTTGATCGTCTCCCTCATCAGACCCTGCATGCGCCTCCGCTCCGCCAACTCTTGCTCTTGGGTGGATTTCTGCCTTCTATGCATCATCCTATCAACCTCCTGTTAGCTCCTTAAAATTAAAATTGTTCGGGCGTTGCTGTTGTACTGAGTAAGTGAAACGAGCGACCACATGCGCCAAGTCAGGCGGCGCGTCCGATCGCCTCCAAATGTCTTCTAAATATCTTCCATCTGACAGCCTAGGTACATACCCTCTAGGGCTTGCACACAATACCCCCTAGGGCATACTACTAAGACAGTTTTGCACAATTGTAACGGAAAACGGCCAAAAAAGCCATAATTGTGTGGCCTTTCGATTACGGAGCATACTCAGAAAGCGGCCCCGTCAAGGTCTCTTGATACCGCTTTCAGGGTATTCACCCACCATCCACCGGCTCTAAAGAACGTCTTGGCGGCTTTTCTTTCCTTAAAGACCCCCTTGGCCCTGCGCGAGGTCTAGCAGGAAGCCCGGTGTCCCCTGCTACATTGCTTTCGCTGCACCTTGTGGTGGCAGCCCTGTCATCTTTTCACGCAACGCGCGCTTACCACACCAGCCGCCGAACGCCACCTCGCGGCTCAGCGCGGGCTTGCCAGCGCGCCCAGGCGCATCAGGGCTGGGGGTGTGAGGCGATGCCCGTCGTAGTGCGCCACCCGCACCACCCGCACTCACGGGTGTGCCCGGGCAGTGCTCCCGCAGCCAGGTGAGAGCGGCGGACTCAAGCTTGTGCCGCGCCGGTCCATTCCAGTCGCCCGGCTTGGAGTCTCCCAAGGCGGCATGGGAGGGGGCAGAGGCCGGACAGCGAGCACTTGATCGGACAGCCCCTTCAGGATTAGGGCCTTGTGAATGCTGCACCGCACCATTTCTATCAACAATTTCGTGATAGGCTAGCAAGGGTGGCGCGCTGCTCCCGGCTTGTGAGCAGCTCCACCAGGCTCAGGGCGAAGTCCATGGCGGTACCGGGACCGCGCGAGGTCGTGAGCGTGCCGTCCGTGACCACCGGATCGGTGCGCAGTTCG
>JABABF010000219.1 GCA_014238345.1 Gammaproteobacteria bacterium | reverse complement strand
CTCTGCGACTATAGCACTCAAATCTCTGATCCAACGAGCATTGTTGGGGGCGGCAAGCGCCGTCCAGCCGGTATAGAGCGGACCAGGGCTGTTGTCTCTCACATTTAAAGTCAATGTGGTCTGTACATAGCTGCCGCCACCACCAGCAATCTCATCAATGCGCAACACCAAGCGGTACAGCGGAGAATCTGCATAGAACAGCGCCTGAGGAGCCTGTAGACGAGGCGTAAACCTATCGCCACTAAACGGCACGATCTTAAAGCCCTCAGCTCCCAGCGCCGATGGCTCCATTGCAACCGAGAAGTGCTCCCAGCCCAAGACAGAGCCCTCTGGATCCTCACCTGCCAACCCCGCTATCCAGATGGTGCCCTCGTTGACAGAGAGCTCCGTCCAACCGGTGTAGCGTGGCAATCGATCATCATCGCGCACCCGAATCAGCCACTGCACCGCCACAAAATCTCCCTGCGATGCCGTGATGCGCGCCACCACACGGTGTAGCGAAGACTCCTCATAGTGTAGTGGCGCGGCGATCCGTAGCGTCACCAAAGACGGGTCCGCCGCATCAGGTGCCAGTGAAAATGCCTCTGCCCCCAGCACTGAATCTACTGACAGCAGTTGGTAATGAGACACATCTAACTCGCCACCGCCAGCATCCAGCGCCACAATACGCCCAGTGGAAGTACCTGCACCCAAGATGCGCGTCTGGGCGGCCCCCTCCAGCAACTCGAACTCCAAGTCCCCCACATAGCGCGGCGGCAATCCGGCATCCACCACCCGCACCTCTCCCACCCAATCAAAGTAGTCCCCCAGCACATCTGTCGCCCGCACTGTTACTGCATGGTGAGTTGCACTCTCGTAGTCCCAGTCCACATCAGACCAGCTCAGACTCCACTGCTGTGCCTCACCTTCCGTACGCGGATACAGCAACATGTCCACCGACCCCGAACGCAGCGGCGGCTCCACCCCCACTAGCACCAAGTTCACTCTCCCCCCCTCGGGGTCCAACACCGACAATGGCCCGCAAAAATGGAAGAATGTCACTTCCTCCACCGCGCAATCCCAATCCCCTGACACCACTGGCAATTGGTTTACCGACAACTGCAACGCCTGCTCCGAACGATTCCCCGCACTGTCCTGCAACACCAGTGCCAGCGTATAACTAGCGCCCTCAAACTCTGCCCCCGCCAGCGCCCACAACCGACCGCTCACTCTGTTCACCCAAAATAAACTCTCGTCGGCACCTGCCGCCAAGTGAAAACTCAGTTCCCCACCATCCGGATCTATCCCGCTCAGCACCCCCAGCGAACGATCTACCAACAGCCGCCTCGGTAATACTGACACCTGTAGTGCCGCGCCCAACATCGGCCCGCCCTGATCACTGACCTCTTGCACCATAGCCCGTAGCCGCGACAGCACCTCCTCTGTATTCAGGTACGGCAGACCCAACACCACCGTCTCCGGCTTCAAACCCGCTTGGTGAGCCATGTAGACGATGTAACGTGCGATCAGTAGACCGTCATCCTCCGCCACTAACCCGTCCCCTGTCACATCGTATGATCCGTCCGACAACGACGAGACTCCCAACACTTCATCCAACACCATCTCAGCATCCTTCTGGTCTGTGTAACCGTCTTGGTTCACATCCAAATCGCCCCCCCCACCTCGCACCAGCAGATTCAGCTGGGCTGGGGCTAAGGACGCACTGTCCGCCGACTCCACCGTTAACCTCACCCGCCCAAACGGCGTGTCCAGCTCGTTCAACAATGCCGTCAACTCCACACTCAGCGTCCCATAGGCTCCGCCACGCAAAGTCGTTTCCCCGAGGACACCTGCATGGAAGGATGGGACCACCCCAGAAGCTCCTGTCTGCGAGGCCACACGTACTAAGTAACTGCCATCAACCTCCACCACACAGGGCAGCTCTGCTGTCCGCAAATGGCAACCTGACTCACCCGCCACCGCATGAATTATCAGCTTCACCAGCGAGCGCTCGCCATGCTCCAAGCGTCCTCCCACCGCCACCGCCAACAAACGCTCTGCCGTCACATCCACTGCGGGGCCCTTCGCCGCCGCCAACAAGCCGCCCAACAACACCGAAAACTCACCCACTCCGCCGTCGCTGGTCGGCCAATAGCGCAACTGCAAGCGCGCCATGTGGGGCGCTCCAGTCAACGCCTCCAACTGCACACTTTGTACACGGCCACGATCCACCTGCACCGACAGGTCGGAAGCCAGCGCACCCATATCCACTGAGGTGTCCACTTGGCCAGCGGCATCAGCCACCCACAACTGCCAAGTCAACAGGGCACCGCCCAATTCTCGCGATGCTGTTTCCTGTGTGCCGAACTCCGCCGACAACTGCAAGGTGCGTGACGATGCCCAGGCACTATGCGCCAGTAGCGAGGATAACAGTAACAACGCCAGCGCAAAGCTGGCTCGAAACACAGACATGGTGGGATACTAAAATCCAGTAAAAAGGTCAATCCCTTGCAATTATAGCACCGTACCGAAAATCACAAAAATACCAGCGTGCAAAATATCTACATAGGTGGTGCGTCACAAAATGCCCTATAGCATCGCGGGACAGCTTGGCGAAAGATGCAAAAACTCGCATAAGAACGCCTTTATGAAGTATCTGATGATGGATGGTGCGGCACCAGTTTACTTGTTACTATAAATCTGGCGCCGCCCATAAACCAATAGATTATGTGAATATTTGTAATCAATCTGCCGGTGCCAAGATGGGCGGCAGATAGCCACCTTGCTGCAAGACTCTGTGGTGGGCTATATATAATGCCTGCAATGATCAGTGGGTCAGACGAGTCTTTACGCCCTGTGGCTGACAAAGAATACGCCCACTGCCAACACGGGAAAACCCGCACAGCAAAATGACTCACAGCGAAATCACTGGCTTCATCTGGAAGGTCGCCGAGCTGCTCCGCGGTACTTTCAAGCCCAGCAAGTACTCAGATGTGATCTTGCCGCTGACGGTGTTACGCCGCCTCGACTGCGTGCTGGCACCCACACGGGACCAGGTTAGGAAAAAATCGGCGCAGCTTGAGCGAAAAGGGTAGCAAAACCCCAACAGCCAGCTACGCCGTGCCGCT
>JABABF010000218.1 GCA_014238345.1 Gammaproteobacteria bacterium | reverse complement strand
CGAGCTCGGTGCCATCCACCATCACTATAAGCCGACTTTAGCCCAAATCTAGCACAAACTCTTTTTTGCTCTGTAGCGACTTGGGTACTTGGGCTGCATCCATGTAGAACTGGCTGTACCACTTGCGCACCATGTTGATGGGGCCATCACCGTCACACAGTACTGGGTTATCAACCCGCCGCTTGGTATGCCAAATGTCAACATCTTGGCCAAAGGAGATGTTGTTCAGCTCAACATACTGCTCGGCCATCGCCAGATTGTCGGCATCGCTGACTCCGGGGATTTTGCGAACGATCACACCAAAGCGCAAGTCGAAGCTGTCGACATCTATCGGCACATGTGTGACCAATAGGCGAGAGGCCACATCCATGCCGTTTATCTTGCCCGTCATGTAGGTGTTCATGTAAGCCGGGCCATAGTAGGTGGCCGTGCTGGTCAGCTCGGCACCCTCGGACAGCCGCTCGCTACTACCTTTCATCACCTGCGTGTATTTGTAGCCTTCGGAAAAATTGCTGAAGCCATTGCAAGGTGCGCCGTGTACCGGGCCGAAGTGGGCGAAGTCGGCCATGTTGTCAACCAGCTCGCGACAGTTGGTGTGGATGACCTGATGCCCTAACTGCCAATCGGTCCATTCGTCCGAAAAACAATCGGCAATGTGCTCAATGCGCTGCTCGGGGATAGGCGGGTTGCCCTCGTGGTCGTGCCACACAAATAGCAACTGGTTCTCTTCCATTGTCGGCCACGAGCGAATCACTGCCTCTGGTGGAATCTTCTTGGCATAGGGGATGCCATCACAAACACCATCCGCCCCCCAGCTCCAGTGGTGGAAAGGGCAGACCAGCGAATTACCACAGACCTCGCCCTGCGACAAATTGCCGCCCATGTGCGGGCAGTAGGCATCAAGGATGCTCACTTGCCCCCCTTCACCCCGATAGGCTACGAGCTCGGTGCCAAAGTTCTTCAGCAAGGTCGGCTTCTCGGTGTAGTCGGCGGCGAGGCCGAGGCAGTGCCAACCGCGCGCATAGCGCTCTTCTATAGGAGCCGCAATGATGCGGCGGGGTTCTCGATTCCGAGCCATGGTCTTGTTACTCTGAGTGACTGATAAAGAGGAAAAGCGCAATCACCGCACGGCAAACCACGCGATTTCAATCTACTACAGAGTGCGCCCATTGTCAATACATGAGGCATGCAGCTCAAGCTCAAGTGGAGCAGAAACACCGATAACTTGGTTTTAATGACGCAGGCCAGCTGACACCATCGCGCAATAGCCATCATCAGCATCCTATAATGCCGAGCATTGCACGGTAGCCCTCCGCCCCCCCTAATTCATGAGCTCAACCCCACCTGTTGATATAGAGTTCAACGACCTCTACAACCCCGTTCTGAGCGATCTGCAACGGGGGGCTATGGAATACGCCGCCGCCAACGAGCCCACTCTGGCACTGGAGCCCATTCTCGCCGAGGCCGCCCAACAGACGCAGCTCAGCGATTTCGGGCCAGCTGATTTCCGCGAGCGCCTCGCCGTGCTCATTCAATCGATCGCCGAGGATCATACGCTGGGGCCGCTGGGTCGCCTGAGCATGCACGCCGACCTCGTGCGCTACGCCGCCAACCGGCTGCGGCTCTTTGCACTGCTAGAGCGCCACCCAGAAATCCACGAAGTTGAGCTGTCCGCACCCCTCATCATTGTCGGCTTGCCGCGCTCGGGCACCACCCACCTCGTCAACCTGATTGCCAGCGACCCCAGACTGCGCTCCATGCCCTACTGGGAGAGCCGTGAACCGGTGGCCGTTCCCGGCGAGGTAGCGGATGCCCGCCTAGTGCGCTGCCGCGAGGCTCATGCGATGGGCGATGCGATGCTACCACTGCTCAAAGCCATGCACGACATGACTGCCGAGCATGTGCACGAGGAGATCGAGCTGCAGGCGGTGGACTTCAGCACCTATATCCCAGAGTGGCTCGCCTATGTACCACGCTGGCGCGACTACTACTTGGCGCACGACCAGCGCCCGCATTACCAATTCCTGAGGACAGCCTTGCAGGCGGTGCAATTTCAACGACCGGGTCCGGTGCGCTGGATATTGAAGTCACCACAGCATCTGGAGCAGCTCGGCCCACTCATTGAGACCTTCCCCGATGCCACTGTCGCCATCACCCACCGTGACCCGATTTCGGTGATCGCTTCGGCAGCCACCATGCTGGCCTACGGCGACCGCATACGGCGCACCGAGATGAGCCCCCAGCGGCTCGGTGCCTACTGGGCGGAGCGGGTAGAGCAGCTGTTGCGCAGCTGCACCCGCGACCGCCACCTGTTGCCAGCGGCGCAGAGCATTGATGTACTGTTCCACGAGTTCATGGCCGACAACATTGGCATGGTGGCTCGCATCTACGAAGTGGCTGGGCTGGAGTTGTCGGCCACGGACCGCCAACACTTCGAGCGCTACATGGCCGAGAACCCACGCAACAAGCATGGCCGCATCAGCTACCAGCTGGAGCGCGACTTGGGCTTGGATGTGACGGCGCTCTCGCAGCGTTTCGATTTCTACTACAAGCGCTTCGGTGTGCGTTGCGAACATGTCTAAGGGCAGCCGCTCAGAGCAGACAACCGATCAAGAGTGAACGGCAAAGCCAACGATTCAAGGTGAAATCTTCAATCTCTGACGGCTAGAGAATGGATGAGGAGTGTATTATTTCAAATCGCAATTAATCAAAGTATTGCCAGCGCATCGCCCCCGCTCTCATCACCCCACATCAGCTGCCTTGAATCGATTCTCCTAACCACCACCACGCCAGAGACCACACTATGAGCAACCCCAGAGAAAGTCTAGCTGCCTTGGTACAGGCACTTAGCGCCGGTGCCCAAAAAATAGACGACACCCCCGATTTGGACGATCTCGATCGCTCCGAAGCCTACCGCAACTTGATGGATCTCACTAGCTTTGGCATTGAGGGCTTTACCGAAAACGATGCCGGGCACCCGCACTGGGTGAGCATCTTGACTGGCTCACGCAAGATCGGCGGCGATAACCAACACGCCCGCTACTTTTTTGCGCCACTGTCACCTCGCTACCGCTACCGCATTCGTGGGCAGCTACAGGGGGCGATCTACCTCGGCTTCACCGTCTACGGCTGCGAGAAGGACGAAGAGCACATGCATATAGTCGCCAACACAAACAGCAGCTCTATCCATATCAACCCAGACGGCAGTTTTGAGCTGGAGCTGTCGACAGACAAAGATGGCGGGGCAAACCACATCCACCTGCAACCAGAGACCAACTCAATCATCCTGCGCCAGTACTTCGCCGCCCCAGCACTGCGCGGCGACCACAGCTTTGAGATTGAAGCGCTGGACGGTCCAGCACCGAGCGGCGTTGTCAGCAGCGAAGAGATGGCGCGGCGCATCGCGCAGACTGCAGCCTTCCTGCGCGGCTGGGTCAACATGACACCCATGCAGTGGCCAACCGACGAGGCGGCGTGGAACCAAGTCTGCCCACCCTTCAATACCGGCGACTCCACTGGCCACTGGTCGACACCCGACAACATCCACGCCTTCGGTTACTTCCGACTGGCCGAGGACGAGGCGCTGGTGTTGCGCGGCACCGCAGTGCCTTGCAGCTACTGGAGCTGCCATCTGTGGAACACCGCCATGCAAACCTTCGACTTCGACAACTTCCGCTGTGCGCAGCTGGGTCGGCAGCTGCCACTGGACGAGAGCGGCGGCTGGCGCATCGTCATCGCCCGCTGTGCACCGCGCGGGTCGGGTTGGCTAGACACGGCGGGACACCATCGCGGCTTCATCTATTTCCGCTGGCTGGAGACCGGGCACCAAATGCCGGGGCCGATACAGGCCGAAGTAGTGAAGGTGGACACGGTAGAAAACTAGGCGATGCCGCTGTATCCGCCGCCCGACTGGGTGCGGCGGCTGAACTACTTGGGGCCGAGCATCGGCGGGGCGGCGCAGCTGGTGCCACCTTTTGATGCCGAGGAGTTGATGGCGCGCGCCCGCCAGTCCACGGGCTTAACGGATTTCGGCGGCGACAGCTGGTGCGAGCCCATGGCGCGACTGCTGACATCGCTGGATGGTGAGGCCGAGCTGAACAGCTTGGGGCGGATACTGACCCGCGCCGAGCTAATCCGCCTATTGCGCACCCGACTACTGATGACCGAGTTCCACCGCCGCCATCCAGAGCGCGCCCAGCAAGCGTTGCCCCAGCCCGTATTCATCACTGGCCCGGGACGCACCGGCACCTCAATACTGCTGGAGCTGCTGGCGCTTGACCCACGTCTACGCGCACCCTTGGCTTGGGAGGCCATCCATCCACTGCCACTGGCCGACGGTGCGGTGCTACCCGAGCGCATTCAATTAGCCGAGAGTGAGCAGGAATTGTGGGCAGACATCCTGCCCGAATTCGATGCCGTGCACGAATTGCGAGCCGCGTTGCCGGTGGAGTGCATCACCGCGATGGCCTGCGAGTTCCACA
This sequence comes from Gammaproteobacteria bacterium, assembly GCA_014238345.1. Lineage (GTDB taxonomy): Bacteria > Pseudomonadota > Gammaproteobacteria > JABABF01 > JABABF01 > JABABF01. The sequence continues at coordinate 1,122 of JABABF010000218.1, read as the reverse complement.
TCGGACACTGGATGACCACATGCAATGTGCTGGAGTTTGCGGCTTGGCGGACGCTGGAAAGCGACCCACTGCCCGCCTATACATTTCACAAAAGATTTTTTCAGCTGCTAAGCGAGACGGGCGACAGCCGCCGCTGGCTCTTTAAATCGCCGGCTCATCTATCGGGACTGGTGCCCCTGTTTGCGACCTATCCCGATGCCAAACTCATCCACACCCACCGCGACCCATTAAAAACCGTGCCCTCAACCGCCAGCACCACGGCGCACAGTCAGGCGATTCGCAGCGACCATCACCCCAAGCTAGAGCGCGGCCCACTGATCGCCCTCAGCTACCAGATGATGGAGGAGGAAATCATCCGCCAACGCGAGGCTGGGGAGTTACCCGTAGAGCAGATCACCGATCTATTATTTGCCGATTTTATGCGCGACCCAGTGGCCGCCATAGAAACGGTGTATCCAACACTAGAGCTAGAGTTCCGAGAGGAGGATGCGAGGCGGATACGGGACTATTTAGCCACCAAACCGCAGGGCAAACACGGAGTACACCGCTATACGCTGGAGGAGTACGGCTTGGATGCGCAGGAGTTACGCGAGCAGTTTGCAGGGTACTGTGACTATTATGGGGTGATGGGGGAGTAGGGGGAGCAATGCATCGTTGAACTTGCCGGAATTATAGTGAGTTATCCTCATTATTCGGCCGCAGAGCTGCGGACAAAATGTCCTGTATCTGCCCCGGCCTTGTCGCCATGGCGCAATCCCAACGACCAAAGCGACCATCACTAGTAACTGCTTTCACCCATTCTTGGAGGTAGCTATATTTTTTCTTGTCCTGAGCCGTAGTCTGTCCTTTGACCTCAATAACTAGCATGTCTGTATTTGTCAGCTGCACCAAGAAATCTGGGTAGTATTTTCTCACGATACCATGATCGGTGTACAGCACCGCAAACCCTAAGTGATCGTTCTTCACCCAAGCAGCCACATGCTCACTGCTATCTAATTCATAAGCAGCTGATTGTTCCCATGTACTGTCGTAGATACAAAAATTAATGTGCGATGTAATGGTGCGCTCACACGGTTTTGCAGTGTACCAAGGGCGCATGTCACCTGTTCTTAAAATAGGATG
>JABABF010000217.1 GCA_014238345.1 Gammaproteobacteria bacterium | reverse complement strand
GGGCAGCACCACCAGCATCCACACCGCGCTGTGCCGCATCAGTCCAGCTGGAGCGGCGCCCTAGCCGCCGCCAACCATCCAGCAAACTGCCGCCTCCCACCCCGCCCTGCTGTTGACGACAAGTGCGCACCGATGACTCAAACTCCACTCGAGCCGCGCTCAATCCTTGGCTCAGCAAATCATAGAGTCCTGGATTGGCACGCTGGAGAACAGACAGGGCACTGGTGCGCAAAACCGCCCCCGCCTGATCGACCAAAGTACGGTTTAAACCGTAGATGTTGCGCTGAAAATCGTTCAGGTAATTACTGATCGAAGGCCGCGGGTCAAAATCACAGCGAGCATTGAGCCAGCCATTGGCGGGCGTACCGAGACGATCGGGCTTTACGCGGGCACCGAGACTGAAAAATGCATTGCCACCACCGATGCGGTAATACCAACTACCGTCGCCAGTCGGCACGGGCTCAGCAGCGGAGGTCTCAACCCCAACAGCAGTGCATAACAGGCAACACCACCACACCGCACGCCGCACCGGGTAATTCACTGTACAGCACCGAGATCAAGCACTGTAATCAGGTGTTGCCCTCGCGGGCGACAGCAACGGTACGGTCGCCACAGATGCCAGATATAGCCACCGTCTGTAGCCACCTCACCGGAGGGCTTGCCACCAAAGGTGCGGCACTCCCCACCCGTTGGCAACAATGGCTGCCACAAACCACTGGCCGCATCGTTTTCCCACAGTGCCCCAGGCCCTTCACAGCCATCGCCACAGCTGCCGCCAGCATAGCGATAGACCCTAGATTGGGCGCGGCGTGTCACAATATCTGCGGCGCGCTGTGCAGCCACAGCCGCCATTTTGCGGTCATCGGTTTGTAATGCAAAACCATGCCGAGGATAGACCGACCCCCAATCTTCATCGCCCTCTGCAATACGGCGCCGCCCTGGCAACAAGGCATCTGGGTGCCATTGCTCTGGGATGGCGAGGTGCCAACCGAGCCAGTCAGCCGAGCTCAGATAATAAGGTTGCCACGGCTGAGCTATTGATGGACACAGCCCGGGCAGGCCGAGCGCTGCCACCGGGCTACCGACCACTTCGACTCGCTTGAAGCTCAGTGTGCTCTGCGCCTGCCCCAAGCGAGTACGACGGCCGCCGCCCCCGCCGGGGGAAATGCGCGCCAACTGCTCGGTATAAGCCCAAGGGGAACGCCCGTTATGCGCCGTGACAACGAGATCTGGACGGTAGTGCGACCACTGTAGAGAAGAGCGCAACTCACAGGAAAACACACTACAGTGCAACCACAGGCACAGGCCACGAAGACGCACTTTCAGGCAGCTCTCATCGCCCGCCGATGCCAGCAAGTCGCCCACTGAAGGTTCGGCGCTAACAGCGGCGGGGATGCAGATCGCCAGTGAACACAGTAGCGCCACTGCCCTCATCACGACTGACCGTTGCGGCGTGAGCGGATAATCTGCTCGGCGATGTGTGCCACAGCGTCTAGCTCATCGCAACCCAGCGTATCCATCACTTGCTGGCGGTAGCTCTTCTCCTCTTTTTCGGTCTGAGCCAAGGCCAAACACATGGCTGGAGGCACATTGCGAAAACGCGCCTGCACTGTATCGGAGAGGATGACCCCCTCGGTGTAGTTACCCGGAGATTTGCGCACGCTTAGTAGCAAGTTGCGCTCTGCCGCAGAAAGCTGCCGGAAACGCTCTAGCTCGCGCAATTCGCCTTGCCCCAGCTGCAGGCACAGCCACCACTCGAACATCGACAACATTTTTTCTGCATCGCCTGGGAAGTCGCGCAAATTCTGCGTTGCCAACCACAGCCACAAACCGAGCCGTCGACCGAGCAATTTGGACACTTTAACGATGTAAGAGGATATTAAGGGATTGGTGGTCAATATGTGCGCTTCGTCGGTTAGCAATATCGTGGGACGACCATCGCGTCCAGCGCTCTCTGCGAGCGATAACACCGCATTGAGCAAGCCTAAATAGGCCACGGACAACTGCTCTTGGTGTCCCTCTCCCGCCAAAGTTCCCATCTCAAAACGCAGATAATCCACCTGCGGCCAACCCGTGCCGGGGCGATCAAACAACTCACCCGCGAAACCGGTGGTGAACAGACTGAGCGCATCCGCCATTTCACATAATCTGGCACCGCGCACACCACTTCGCCCAACCGCCAACGATCGCAAACTCTCGCACAACCCAGACACGGATACCCCAGTGCCCGCGTTGGCCGCCACAGCCGCTGCCTGTAGTAACGCCTGTTGCAACGTAGCCTCATCGGCGCGCGAAAAAGTTTGCTCTTCCCGCTTCTGCCCACCGGTGACCATCAAGCGGGCAATCAGGGTCATCTCTCCCAGCAGATCACGCCCCCCTGCTGATGCCCCCGCACTGCCCAGCGCCTCAGCACCGATAAACGGTGGTAAGGATGTGCCGCAGTTTGGGCGCAATGTCACCTCATGCGTACTAATACCCTGCGCAGAGAAGAAACGTTTCAGTAAGGCAAAGGAATCCCCCGCCTCGACGGCGATGATGCGTGGACGATGAAATGCCATCAACACCATCTGCAAATAGATCAGGGTGGCAGATTTACCAGCTCCCGTGGGACCGATGATCAACATGTGGGCATTCTTGGCGCGATCTGACAAGCTGAGCGGGTCACAGCTAAATAAGTTGCCACCACGGTTAAAAAACAACAACCCCGGACGACCACTACCGATAGAGCGTCCATATAGAGGTAATAGGGCAGCGGCATCGCGGGCATAGATCAAACGTCCCTGAGCGTGTGCCGTATCCAAGGCATGCCGATGAGCCATCGGCAGGTGACGCAGATAAGCATCCAAAGCCACTAGATCCAAATCATGGCGCAACAATTGCAAACGATTAGCTAAAAACAGTGCGTCGACGCGCCTCTGCCTGCGAGCTAGCGACGCCGAATCGGTGGCACTCAGAAAAACTGCCAACGCAAAGGGATACACTTTTTCTCCGCGCAACAGTAGCCGCCGTGCGCTCTGGGCGGCCTCTCGGCCAACGGCCGCCTCAGCTCCACCACCCACGGCGACCTGCTCTAAGCGATCCAAATGCTCCCGCACTGATTCTTGGGGAGAAAAAGTCAGTGTGAACGCCAGTACTGAACCCACAGGCAGCTGCTCCAATAAACATTGCACACGCTCGCCCGCCATATGCTCGGCAGATAGCTGGCCAGGTACTGGACAGGCACGCAGGCGTTGCAAACTGAGTACGCTGTGCGCCACTTCATTGAAATACCAGCTCTTCAGTGCCGCATCGGAACGTATATCACGGCTACACACTTCATCCGCCAAACTATAGTCAGCAGGATGACTTTCACCGAGCGGTGCCAAAGGCTCCGCTGCGGAGTGAGGGCTAAGCCAGCTGTGCAACCAATGGCGAATCTCCTCAGCGCCCAAACGTCGCCACACAATGCCGATCGATTGCAGCTGGGTGCCGAGGCGCTCCAATTGCTCGGCAAGTTCCCGACAGCGCTCTGGAATAGCTGCCGGTGCAGCGCGACGCGTATGACGGCGGTAGACACAGGCCAACACCTGTGGACAACAGCTACGCCAGCCCTGCCCCGTCAACGGATCGGAGAACAAACCCGCTGGCCGCTGCAAGTCTGCCAAGTGCTCGCTAAACAGCTCCAAGAAATACTCACGGTAGCTGCCTTCTGCACTCTGCTGGTGGCACGCAGACAACTGTTGCCAACGCCGCTCAACGCCATTCTTTTCTTGACAGGCGTAGAGTTGCAACACCCACGGGGCATTGTGGTGTTCAGGAAAAGCCTCGGCCAACACCCGTGTCAAACCATCGCAAACCTCCTGCAAAAAACTTGTGGCCTGACCCTCTACAGCAACTGGTGACAACTCCAAGACGGCGGCGACGCTGTGACCATCGTCCAACAACACGCTATCGTCCTCTAGCAGCTCCAGCCACGGCAGTAGTTGACTGAATGAGGGGTGCCGCCGATAGCCGCCGCGCAGATCACCCAATACGGCTGAACGCTGAGCAAACGGGGCACCTCGCAACAGAAAATCGCGTAACCCTTGCGCCCACCCCCCGCTCATGGCGAATCCGACTCCCCTGGCAAGGCGAAGTGGTCGCGCGCATACAGCGGTAACGCTGTGATATAGCCGGGCACCGGCAAGGGCTCTGCACCACCGCTGAAATGAGGATGTAACCACAGTAGCAATATGGGATTATCCAGTAGCGGGAAGGGGATGGATTCACGCCGAGCCGAGCGTTGAGGCGCTGGGAGAGGTGAATGGCTGGTCGGGGTGTGGCGCTTGAGAATGTCGCGCATTGACAGCTGGTCGTCGGCCACCGCAGGCAGACCGGTAGCGCAGCCCACAGTGAGGCTGACAGTGGCGATCACCGCCACCTCAATCCAATGCCGACGCGCCATTGCCCAGCGAGCGACTATATTCCAGCCGCCGACCCACCGGCTCATAATCCAAATCAACACGACTGCTAAGATGTACGGCCACCTCGGTGCCCGGCGGCACATAGATGGCATCCAACCCGCCGCTATAGCGCTGATCAACAAATTGACGCAACCGACTCAGAGCCCCTTGCAGAGCCCCAGCCACTGCATAGCGCTGTGCGTCGCCAGACAGCGCGCTCAGCACAGAGCCGTTAGTGGAGACGATGTCCGCAGTCTCGCCTCGGGCGACAGCGCTAGCGTAGCCATCGGCCACCCCAAGCAGTAATTCACGAGCTGCGCCGCGTGCAGCAGTGGTAATTCGCTGTCCTGGTAGGCAGGGCATACCAAGTGGGTCGGACAACCATGCCAAACCCTCCTCGCTGACATGGCGTATCGTGCCATCTCCGAACAAAAAACTGATGTTGTCGAGCCGTACCGACACACAGCCTAATGTCCAATCACCATGCGCCACCCCCGAAAATAATGCGCCTCTCAAGGCCGGAATATGATGCCCATTAGCGGCAAGATTATCCTGCCCAACGAGCACTTTAACCGGCAAAGGGTCGCCCTGTTCTCCGTCAACTGCCACCCGCCCAATCAATGCGGTCAAAGCCACCGCATCAAACAAAATGGCGTTGGC
>JABABF010000216.1 GCA_014238345.1 Gammaproteobacteria bacterium | reverse complement strand
CGACTATCTGATACACACCCAGCAACAGCCCGACGACAGTCTGTTCCAATACCTCTGGGCGCACCGCAACAGCGGGCAGAGCCTACCGAGTTCGGTCAACAATGGCTCGGTCGCAACAAGTGGCCAGGGTACCACCGATGCCGATATGGACACTGCCGAGGCCTGGGACATCAGCACTGGCAGTGCCTCAGTGGTGCTGGCTGTGCTAGACACTGGAGGGCAACTTGATCACGAAGATCTGCGCGGCAATCTATGGGTCAACCCCGGCGATAGCAGCTACGACGGCATTGATAACGATGGCAACGGCTATGTGGATGATGTGCACGGTGCCGACTGCACTGGTTCACAAACCCGCCGCAGCGCCCCAGGTAGCGGTCTGCCTTGGGACGAAGATTCTCACGGCAGCCATGTGGCGGGCATCGCCGGTGCCGTCGGTGGCAATGCCAAAGGCGTCGTCGGAGTCAACCAGCGGCTGAGTATCATGGTGCTACGCTTTATTGGCATCTACAGCGGCTCTACCTTAGATGCGATAGCCTGCCTAGAGTATCTGGTAGCCATGGTGGACCGCGGCATTCCCGTGCGCGTCGTCAACAACAGCTGGGGCGGAGCCAACTTCCAACGCAGCTTGTACGATGCCATCAAAGCACTGGAGCAGCGCGGGGTGCTGTTTGTCGCCGCCGCTGGCAATCAAAATGACAACTTAGCGGTCGAGCCTTCCTACCCTGCCAGCTATGCCGACCCGCTCTATGCCCGCGGCTACGATGCCCCCTACCCCGTGGGCGAGCCCCTCAACAATGTGCTGAGTGTCGCCGCCAGCGACCCCAACGATGGGCGAGCCTCCTTTAGTAGCTACGGTAGCAATGTGGTGCGCATCGCCGCTCCCGGCACCAAAATCCTAAGCCTCAATCACCAAGCACCAGAGGATTCTCTATCCACAGTGATCACGCTCAGCGATGGCAGTAGTCTGTTGGGATGGGAAAGCAGCGGAGTGAACACAGCCAGTATTGATGGCGACGACTATTTCAACAAGACCACAGCAGAATTTTATCTACACAGTCCAAAGTTCGATCTGAGCAGCTTTGTAGGTAACTCACAGGTGGTGTTACGAATGCGAATGCGATGCGGAGGCTTTCAAATAGATGCAATGGGCGATGGGGACCGGCTCCGCATTGCGCTGAGTGCAGATACGGATGGTGACGGCAGCTCCGGCTTGAACCGCTTGAGCCAAGATAGCTACATAGCAACCGATTCTGACGATGCCTACATATATCTCCTGAGAAATGTGAAATACTGGCTGACATGTGGCGATGATTGGCGGGTCGCTCACCTGATCATTCCAGCCACTTATTTTGTCGACGGGGCACAGTTGGCGATCACTGGCACATCAGTTGGCAACAACGGCCTAACGAGCAATGGCGGGGTTGACATCGACCATATCAGTATCGGTGCTGTAGCAGATCGCACTGCCACTGGCTACCAAGTACTGCAAGGAACCTCAATGGCCGCGCCGCAAGTGGCGGGAGCCGCCGCGCTGGCGCTCAGCCTGCGCCCGGCAATGGCGGCAACAGAGCTGATTCACCGAATCACTGAGACCGCTGACCGCATCCCTAATTTGGGT
>JABABF010000215.1 GCA_014238345.1 Gammaproteobacteria bacterium | reverse complement strand
TTGCCGATTTGCTGGTCCAAAGCATTGAGGAGCTCTCCCCACTCGGCCAGTGGTCGCTCAGCAGAGAGCGTGACCTGTGGCACTAGAGCGAGCAATCGCTCACGCAGCACTTGATCGAAGCCATTGACCACCGACAGTGTGGCGACTAAAACGGCCACGGCAACAGCCAAACTCGCGATCGGCATGGAGTGATTGCGCCGCCCACTGCTGCTGAGCAGCCCGCGCAGACCGAGCTGCAGGGCGAGTGGTGGCGATAAGCCTTTGCTGCTCATGCGTCGGTGTGCAGTGTGCCGTCTGAGAGTGTCAGTACACGGTCAGCACTGGCGGCCAATTGCCTGTTGTGGGTAGCTAGTAGAAAGGCGGTTCCGGCTTCACGATTCAGCTCAAGAATCAATTCGTGTACGGCGGCGGCATTGCTTTCGTCGAGGTTGCCGGTCGGTTCGTCCATCAGCACACAGCGCGGTTGCGTCGCCAGCGACTGCGCTACGGCGACTCGCTGCCGCTCGCCACCGGAGAGTTCAGATGGTCGATGGTCGCCTCGCGCCCCGAGCCCCACCCGTTCGAGCAACTTTCGTGCTCGCTGCTCTGCTGTGCGCACCGAGGCACCTTGGAGCAGTAGTGGCAGGCCAATATTTTCTATGGCGCTGAACTCGGCCAGCAAATGGTGGTATTGGTAGACGAAGCCGAGTTGACGATTGCGCCAGGTGCCACGCTCGGCCTCGTCAAGTTCGCTGATAAGACAGCCACCCACCCAGACTTCGCCCGCGCTGGGGACATCCAGCCCAGCCAATAGATGCAACAGAGTGGACTTTCCTGAGCCCGAGGCCCCGACCAGTGCCACGCGCTCTGCTGGAGCTAGCTCGAGGTGGATATTGCGTAACACTTGTAGTTCACGCGCTCCGTCGCGATAGTGCTTGGCCAGATCGCAAGCGCGCAATACCGCTTCATCCGGCATGATTCAAAGCCTCCAGGTCGGGGATGTCGCTCAGCAGTCCACGTGCGGCTAGCAACACTGCGGGTAGCGACAATAGCAGTGCGCCGCCGACCACCACCGCCACTTCTGACCACTGTAGTCGCGCTGGCAACCACAGTATCAGAGCCGTGTGCGATGCGCTCACATCCGGTAAGCTAGCGATGCTGGTGGGGGGCACTGCAGCCCACTGTACTAAGGCGATGCTCAATAGGGCTCCGACCGCGATGCCGCCGCCGCTGACAAATAGACCTTGGACAGCAAAACTCAGCCTCAACAGCCTAGGTGTGGCACCGAGTGTGCGCAATAGGGCGACCGAGCGCCGATGCTCAATGACGAGTAGCTGCAACATGGAAGCCAAATTTGATGTGGCGATAACAATCACCAACAGCAACATCAGGGAGACGGCAATTCTCTCTAAGGCCATGGCACGAAAAGTGGTGCCATGTGTCTCTCGCCAATCTACACGGCGCATGTCTGGGGTCAATGTTGCTGCGATGCGCT
>JABABF010000214.1 GCA_014238345.1 Gammaproteobacteria bacterium | reverse complement strand
CCCTGAAGTGCTGATCTATCTGAACAATATCCTCGGTGCTACAGTACCCAAGCTGCAAGGCAAGCAGGTAGAGGAGGCGCCGTAGATGTCCTACATACTCGATGCCCTACAGCGCTCTGAGCGCGATCGCCGCCGTGCATAGTCACATGGCATCCCGTCGCGCTGTGGTTGGTAATCGAGCTGCCATAGTCTGAACAGTCCCCGATAGGCCGCTTGGCGACTGGCCTTGACCATCGCCGCCGATGCTGTGGGGAGCACCTCCCTAGGCGGAGCCCTTGATGCCTGCTCCACAGCACGAGATCCGTCCGCTCTTTGGTCTGAGAACCAAGCCAGAGCGATGGCGCAACCCGCCAAGGTTGCCGCCGCCACCCAGCGCGGCCATTGCAGTGCCGATACAGTACCTGGTGGCAGTACTTCAATGGCGGCTCGGCGCAGCAATGCGTCGTCAACATACTCCGATTGCTCTGCATAGGCGGCAAGTAGCGCGCGGTCACAGATCAAATTAATCAGACGCGGCACGCCCGCGCTCAGTTGTGCCAAACGGCGCAGTGCAGCATCATTAAATAAACGACGCTGACACTGGGCAACACTCAGGCGGTGGCGGACATAATGACCCACCTCTGCCGATGACAGGGTACACAGATGGTAGCGGGCAGTGATGCGCTGAGCCACTTGGCGCATTGAGGGTCTGGCTAACAAGGTTTGTAATTCGGGTTGCCCGACCAACAGTATCTGCAACAATTTTTTCTCGTTGGTCTCTAAGTTGGTCAACAGGCGCAGTTGTTCCAGTACTTCTGGCCTGAGGTTTTGTGCCTCATCAATCAGTAGCAAGGTGGTGCGTCCACGCGCATGGGCAGCCAATAAATAGCGGTTGATTACATCGACCAGCTGCCGCGGACTCGTTTCATCGGCATCGCCAGCAATACCCAGTTCATCGCGCAAGGTGGCCAATAACTCGACGGTTGTCAGACGCGGATTGAGAATCAGCGCTACATCGCATTTCTCTGGCAGTTGTTCGAGGAAACATCGACAGATCGTAGTCTTCCCCGTCCCCACTTCGCCGCTGAGCATGACGAAACCGCCGCTCTGAGTTCCATACAATAAGTGTGCCAGCGCTTCGCGGTGACCTTGGCTCAGGTAGAGGTAGCGTGGGTCTGGTGCAATAGAAAACGGTGCGCCACTGAGCCCGAAATGATGACTGTACATGG
>JABABF010000213.1 GCA_014238345.1 Gammaproteobacteria bacterium | reverse complement strand
TGCCAGCCGGGGTAGTAGTAATAGCGTGCCACTTCGTGTAAGCCCAGCGCCATGTCGTTATAGGGCCCCACCCACTCGGTGGCATCAATCACCCCAGTTTTCATGGCGGTGTAGATCTCCGAGCCCGGTAGTGTGACCGCTGTGCCTCCAACGCGCCGCAACACCTCGCCACCAAGGCCGGGTAGGCGCATCTTCAGTCCGTGCAGGCTCTCCACATTGCGAATCTCACGGTTGAACCAACCCGCCATCTGCACCCCGGTATTGCCCACCGCCAGCGGGCGTATGTTGAACGGCTCATAGAGCTCGCGATAGAGTTCAAGGCCGCCACCATGATGCAACCAGCCATTGATCTCTTGTGCGGTCAAACCGAAGGGCACCGCCGTGAAGAACTGTGCCGCTGGGAGCTTGCCCTTCCAGTAATAGGCGGCACTGTGTCCCAGCTGAGCTGTACCCTGCGATACGGCATCAAAGACCTCCAGCGCCGGCACCAACTCGCCGGCACTGTAGACCTGCACCCGCAGGCGACCGCCGCTCATCGTCTCAAGGCGCTCGGCAAAATGTGCGGCACCGGTGCCAAGTCCCGGAAAGTTCTTCGGCCACGAGGTCACCATATTCCACTCGTGGACGGTAGCAGAAGTTGCCACGCCCTCCTCGGTGTTGCGCTGCTCTGCCCCACAGGCGACGAGCAATAGGCAGGCGAGCGCCACTGTGGTCAAGCGCGGCATATATCCTACCTCTCGCTCGGCAACCGCCCCCAACAACTGAGTGCCGCCATATCGCATGCCTAAGTACCTAATAGCCACCCCACACCCAATTGCCCACCATTGCACCGTAAGACCCCCTTTGGTTAGTCCTCAGCTTGCGGCTTGAGCTTGGCGTAGGATAGCACAAGCCATTTGCCGCCATGGTGCTCAAAATTCACCCGCGCCCGTGCGCCAGCGCCAAGCCCCTCAAGCAGCTCAATGACACCGGGTCCAAAGCGCTCATGGCACACCAGCTGCCCCAAGCTGAAGCCATGCTCGGGTACTGGGGCAGGCAAGATGGAGGCACGGGGCGGGACGGCACTGGAGCGGCGGGGAGGCTGCCCTCTAGAGGACGCAACGGCGGCAGAGCGCCGATGCCCGTGCGTCGCCCCTCGCGATGGCGGCATCGGTCGAGGTGCTCCGGCGCGTATCTCGCGCAACAATTCCGGCGGCACCTCTTCGAGAAAACGCGAGGGGCGACGTTGCTTCGGAGCCCCACCGTAGTCGCTACGCACCTCAGCTGTGCACAAATACAACAGTCGCATGGCGCGGGTATAGCCCACATAGCACAGGCGGCGCTCTTCCTCCACTTTCTCTGGATCACTCATCGACAAAATATGCGGGAATAGCTCCTCTTCTAGGCCGAGGATGAACACCACGGGAAACTCTAGACCCTTGGCAGCGTGCAAGGTCATCAGTTGCACACCGTGCTCGGCGCTGCCCTCGGCCACCATGTCCCCAGCATCCAGCGCAGTGGAATCGATGAAGGCCTGCAGGGTGGTGCCGGGATCTTCTTCTGCGCCATCAACCCCCTCCCGCGCTAGCTCGTGGCGGCGCTCCTCCATAAAGCCACGACTGGCGACCACCAGTTCTCGCAAGTTCTCGCGGCGGTCGAGCAGCTGCTCAGCACGCCGGGCACCGGAGGCATTGCCGTAGTACTCCATCAACCCACTGCGGTCCAACACGCGCTCAATAAGAAGATCCAAGGGCAGCTCCGCTGCCTCTTGGGACAACGCCTGTAACAGCTCGGCAAAGTCAGCCAGTGCGGCAGCAGCCCGCGGTGCCACGGCCTCAGCGGCCAGCTGCTCGCGCACTGCTTGCCACAGCGGCAACCCGCGCTCAAGAGCCGCCGCGCGCAATTGCTCCAGCGTGGTGTCGCCTAAGCCCCTGCGCGGCGTATTGACAACGCGGTCGAAGGAGGCATCGTCGTGGCGATTGCGCACTAGGCGCAAATAGGCCAAGGTATCGCGCACCTCTTGGCGCTCGTAGAAGCGCTGCCCACCATGTACCCGGTAGGGCACGGCGAGGCGGCGCAGTGTGCTCTCAATACGCCGCGATTGGGCGGAGGTGCGATAGAGAACGGCGATATTCTGCCAGGCCTCACCATCGCGCTCATTCAGTGCACGGGCGCGCTCGGCGACAAAGCGCGCCTCATCCTCCTCATCGCGGGCGCGGTAGAGGGCAGGCGGCTCGCCTGCGCTGACATCAGTCCACAACTGCTTGCCGAGCCGCTGACTGTTGTGTCCGATGACCGCGTTGGCGGCGTTGAGTATCGGTGCGGTGGAGCGATAGTTCTGCTCTAGACGCACGATCTCAGTACCGGAGAAGTCCTGCTCCAAACCACGCAGGTTTTCCACCCGTGCGCCGCGCCAGCCATAGATCGACTGGTCGTCATCGCCGACGGCGAATAGCTGAGCGCGATCTCCGGCCAAGGTTTTGAGCCAGTTGTACTGAATAGCATTGGTGTCTTGAAACTCGTCCACCAGCAGGTGTTCGAAGCGGCGCTGGTAGATCGCCAGCACTTCCGGCACTTGCCACAGCTCCAACGCCCCTAACAGCAGATCATCAAAATCCACCAAAGCTCCGCGCCGACAAGCCTCCTCGTAACTGCTGTAAATCCGCAATAGAATCGCGTCATCACCGCGCCCACGTCTAGGTGCTCGCGCCGCCACGTGACGCGCACGCAATCCTTGGGTTTTCTGTGCGCTGATGTACTGTTGTAGTCGCCGTGGCGGGAAGTCATCCGCATCGAGCTCGGCTTCATTGGCGAGGCGGCGCAGTACACGGCGCTGATCCTCGCTACCCAGCACTTGAAAGTCTCGCTCCAAGCCAGCCTCCTCCCAGTGGCGCTTGAGTAGCCGCAATGCGATGCTGTGGAAAGTGCCAACCCACAGGCCGAAAGGGGTGTCGCCGAGTAGCGGCTCAATGCGAGAGCTCATCTCGCGCGCCGCCTTGTTAGTGAAAGTCACCGCTAGCACGGCTGCGGGCGGCACCGCGCGGGAGCGCAACAACCAGGCGATGCGATGAGCCAAGACGCGGGTTTTGCCACTACCAGCGCCAGCTAACACCAACAGCGAACGGCTCTGGCTGGTGACGGCTTGGCGTTGCGGTGCGTTCAGTGGGCCAAGTAGTGCGTCATCAACCCCTGCATCGTTGCCTGTGGCGCTGGGATTGAGCCGATTATTCATGGTGCATGGCATGGGCTCAAGGAAATGGAGGCGGCTAGGCGAGCCAGCCCTCTCCACGCAGTTGCGATGACAGCTGGGTGTTCGGTGGTCAAAGCCATTGGATACTCTGGAGACGAAAACAATGTGGCGTGAGTATATCCAGCAGCAAATTTTTACGGTGTCAACTGGTAATAGATGGGGATTGTTGGGTGTCGGGTTGAGTGGAATCCTGCTGATCTGGAGATTGAGAGCAACGCTTGCACATCGGCGGTGGATGAGACATTTTAGCGCCCGCACTTGAGCCGGGGAAGCAACTGGTCTCGTGGCATGGGCGCAGCGATTACACTAAGCGCTCGGTAGGGGGGCTCCTCCCGCTAGCGGCGAGGCCATCGGGGTGACGCAAAACCAGCGGCGGAAAGCGCAGCAGCGCACTCAGGTAGCGGAGCTCCGTGCAGCACAGCACCATTTCCGCCGCATTGATCCGGTACTCTCGCAGGTGGTAGCGACCATCGGTGCGGTGCAATTGCCAGACAAGCGGGTGAATTTCGATGCCTTCGCCGATATCATCACCAGCCAACAACTGAACCCCAAGGCCGCCGATGCCGTGCTGGAGCGGCTACGCACCGCCGCTGGGCGGCCGCTCAACGCTGCACGGGTGCTCACACTGGGCGAGGCGGGGCTACGCGGTTGCGGACTGTCTGGTGCCAAGGCACAGGCTCTACTCAGTATCGCCCGGCGCTGTGGTGAGCAGCCGGGCTTCCTGCGCCGCCTCGGCCAGCTGAGCCCCGAAGAGACCGTGGTGACACTGACCGCCCAGCGCGGCTTAGGAGCGTGGTCGGCATACAGCTTCTTGCTGTTCCACCGCCGTCACCCAGATATCTTCGCCCACGGCGATGCCGCTTTGCACGGTGCCATCAGCGCCCTGTACGGCATTGCGCCACGCGGTGCAGATGGTGGCCCAGCGGCGGCACTCATCCAATCATGGTCGCCCCACCGTAGCACCGCCTGCCTGTATCTATGGGCCTGGTGGGGGCGTAGGAAAAAGGAGAGCTAGGTGATGCCCCATCATTGGGGCGCGCCAAACAACAGGCGCAAAGAGCCACTAGGCTCTAACCGTCGATGAATGGCTCAAGTTCTGGCGCACAGCGGTAAATCAACTGCTTTGCGATGTCTGCAAAATCTCTCTGGGCTTGGTGTACATTCTTTAAAACTCAACTTGATCAGTCTCGCCAGCGCCCAAATACTGAAGTAATTTCGCTTCTTCCATCACGCCGCCCCGCTCGTTATCACCGCGCGCTCACTTGAAGCGGGAAGCGGTGCTCATCACCACCGATTCTGATGCGGAACTCAAGGCGCTGCTCGCCACCCCACAGCGGTAATACGGGATCCAATAGCACCGCACCGCCGTACCAAGTGCCCGGAGCCAGTGTGTGGCGCTGCAGGAAGGTCTTGCTGGCCGTGCGCCACTGGCGATCTAGGGCACGCAGGGTGGTATCGGTCTCTACTAAATCCCAGTAGGCCAAGCTGAGCCCCAAGGCCGGAGCGTAGCCGTAGCTATGACGGCGCCCTCTAGAGCCATGGTGGTGACCCTCGTCGATGGCAAAGCCGCCGACCACCAAGGCGATGGCCGTCAGGCCGCCGAAGAAGGCTGCCCAAGCCTGCTCACTGCGCACCCGATGCGCCCATTCACGCAGTGTGTAGACTTCGTGGTCACGCCCGCCCCAGGTGGCGCTGGCACTCTCAATATCGACCTCCAGCGGCAGCTCGCCAGTATTCAACACCATGACCGTGAGGCGCAATGGCCGGTCGTTGTGCACCACGCGCGGCAAATGCATATGCACCTCGCTGTGTGCACCCTGCGAGCGTAGCATCTCGGTGCCAGAGACATAGCGCCGCACGATGCCGCCATCGGGCTCAGCCAGCGTCAACGCCCCATAGGACTGCACGAAGGCGGCGCAACCCCCCGCTCCGACCAACGCGATAACGGCGAGCAAAATCGCCCGCAGGGGCAGGTGACCGCTCGCCGCCGGAGCATGGCCGTCGCGTTGCATAGCAGCCGTGTTAGGTGGGGGTGAGGGGGTCATCGGCAGTCTCCGAGCTCAGGTGATGGGAGCAGCGTGAGCATGGTTGAGCCAAATCGCTCAGTCGGTGCCGCCAACCCTATGTCCATTGTAAATTACAGCGAGGAGGAGTCTCGTGCGGTGATCATATGCACCGTAGCCAAAATGTCCGCTGTTGCTTCAGATTGGGAGCCCACCGCTTTCACCGCTTGACGAGAAATCTGGGGGGATTAGGCCGCAGCAGGGTAGCGGATTGCGCCTCATAAAACCACCACTATTATTTGGCAAGAGCGTGGTCATTACTTTTCTGATTCGTATCGGTTGCCTAGAGAACTGGTTT
>JABABF010000212.1 GCA_014238345.1 Gammaproteobacteria bacterium | reverse complement strand
GTGAGTGCCCAGCCAGCGGCCAAGGAATGCCCAAACTCTCATCATCCCAACGCAGGTGGCGCGCCCGACCACTGTCATAGGGAGCATCCACCTTATAAAATACCTCAGCCCCCTCCTCCAAAGCTAAAAAGCCGTGTGCAAAGCCGCGTGGAATCCACAATTGGCAACCATTGTCCGCACTGAGCTGCCGCGCCACCCAGCACCCAAAATGAGTCGATGAACGACGCATATCCACCACCACATCGTAAATGGAGCCGCGCAACACCTGTAACAGTTTGCTCTGAGCGGCGGGGGGTAGCTGATAGTGCAAACCACGCAATACCCACGGCGCAGAGCTAATATGGTTATCCTGCACAAAGGCTGGATTCTCGCCGAGCAACTCAGCACAGCGCTCGGCCTGATAGTCAACCCTAAACCAGCCGCGCTCATCGGCGATGCGCTCGGTCTCAATGAGGAGTACGCCAGGCAACTCGGTGCTAAACGCCCTCACTGCGCCCCCACGGCTTAATCCCCGCAGCGAGTTCCCGCAGACGCTGAGCGTATTCTCCAACCATCCCATCGACCAACGCCGCCAGTGCTGCATCCTCTATCCAACCCTGCCGCCACGCCAAGACCTCGGGATAACCGATCAACAGACCTTGGCGATGAGAGACGGCCTGCACGAAATTGCTCGCCTCCAACAGGGAATCCGGTGTGCCAACATCAAACCAATGAACCCCCTCGCCAAAGCGCCGCACCCGCAGTTTATCCGCGTGCAGATAGGCACGGTTGAGGTCGGTGATCTCATATTCGCCCCGTGCCGAAGGACGCAATTTGCCAGCGCGGCTCACCGCCTCGCCGTCATAGCAATAGATACCCGGCACCGCATAGGGGGAGCAGGGCGGTTGCGGCTTCTCCTCAATGTCCAGCACCGCGCCATCGGCGGCAAAAGACACCACACCATAGCGCTGTGGGTCACGTACCTGACAGGCAAAAATAGTCGCGCCGCTCTGCGGTTCAGCGGCGGCTCGGAGCTCCGCTTCTACGCCATCCCCAAAGAGCAAATTGTCCCCCAATATCAGGCAGCAACCCTCACCAGACAAGAACTCGCCACCGATCAGCAAGGCCTGGGCGATGCCCTCTGGCTGTTGCTGCACCGCGTATTGCAATCGTAGCCCCCAGGCCTCCCCAGTGCCCAGCAAGCGCTCAAAGAGCGGGCAGGCTTCTGCAGTGCTGATCAACAAGATATCGCGCACCCCCATCAGCATCAGCAAACTCAGTGGATAGTAGATCACTGGCTTGTCGTAAATCGGCAATAGCTGCTTGCTCAGCACTTGGGTTATCGGTCGCAGGCGTGTGCCGCTACCGCCAGCCAGCAAAATGCCCTTCATCAGTTCCGCTCCGCTGACAGACCGCGACGGCGACGGCTATCGGCTCCCTGCACCACTGCACTCCAAGCCTCATTGTCCAAATACCAGCGCAGCGTGTCGCGCAGACCCTGCTCAAAATCTAGCTGCGGATGCCAGCCGAGTTCAGCCTCAGCCTGTGTTGGGTCGATGGCGTAGCGGCGATCATGCCCAGGACGGTCGGCGACATGGCAGATGAGCTGCTCGTGTGGGCAGTGTTGGGCAGCGGGACGCAGCTCATCGAGCAGATGACACAGTGAGTGCACCACATCAATGTTGCGGCGCGGCTCGCTCGCACCGATCAAGTAGTGCTGGCCAGGCACCCCCACTTCTAAGACGCGTTGCAAAGCCCGCGCATGGTCGGCAACATGCAACCAGTCACGAAGCTGACAGCCATCGCCGTAAACGGGCAAAGGCTCGCCAGCCAAAGCATTCAGAATTATCAGCGGAATCAGTTTTTCAGGGTGCTGGCGCGGCCCGTAATTGTTGGAGCAATGGCTGATGATCACCGGCAAGCCGTAACTGTGATGCCAAGCCTGTGCCAAATGGTCAGCAGCGGCCTTGCTGGCCGCATAGGGCGACCGTGGGGCATAGGGGCTATGGCGATTAAACGGCGGCTCTTCGGCTGCCAAGTTCCCGAAGACCTCATCGGTGGACACCTGCACAAAACGGAAGCTCTCCTG
>JABABF010000211.1 GCA_014238345.1 Gammaproteobacteria bacterium | reverse complement strand
GTATCCCTGCCGACGACAGCGCCTCGGACAAGCCGTCGAGTTTTACCGTGTGGAGGAGAGCGCTGTACAGGCCTGCACTTGGCGATGCCATTGGGATAGACGGCACCTGCACCCTCTGCTCCATGTGCTGAAAGCGCAGGCCACGCATACTCCCACGCCAACCACTACGCCACGCTCTAGTGCCATCGACTATCCCCGCCACATCGGTGATGGCCAACTGCGCTTCGCCCAAGCGCAACACCAGCTCGGGACTGCCAAACGCCATAGCAAAGGCTGCTGTGCGGCGCCAAAATAAATGCCCAGACAGCTCACCGCGAGAGTAAATATGCACTGTCGGAGCATGAAAAGACAGCGCGGCACGGTCGCCACCCTGTCGCACAAAAAAGATGCCCCCATGCAATACACTGTGCCAAGCCTGCTCCCCCGCAGATCCGGCCAATGCCCGTTCAACCGAAACGCGCAACTGCGCATCACCCCCCCGCCTGAGGTTCAGGCGGCAGTCCCTCAGATCATAACTGGCAACGTGCAATCGCCGCAACACCCCGCCACTGCGTGAATGCGCGGCCACGGACGCTTGCCTGGGTGCAGACAGCGATAGCTGGCAACCGTATATCTTCACATGATGCACAAACAAGCTCTGTGTCCATAAGCTACGTAGCAAATCCACCCTCACTTCAACATATTCACCGCTAAACCTCCCTGCAGGAGCGAGCAATTTTAAATTGCGTAGCACAATGCGCGGATGCCATTGGAAACCATCCCCCTCAACTTCAGCCGTCAGCGAGGCTCCCGCTTGTGCGCGAGCCAACTCGACCCAATAGCCCCAGTCATCCTCAAAGCTGTGGACCACCACGCGAGCTACATTGACTGCCCCGGCCACCACTGCCAGCGCCAGCACCGCCGCTGTCAGGAATAAATGCCATGAAAATTTGAACATCAAAGATCACTAAAATCGAAGGAAAATGCAATCTGCACAGCCGCAACGGTAGCGGCATGTCCTCAGTGTAACGCCTTCACCTAAAACATACACAGGCATAGTCAACAAACGGTTATTTTACAATAGCTGGCAACGCGCATGGCGTATACTTGCGCTCGTAAAACGCTCATTAAATGGGGGCGTAAAAGGCGACGGTACCAACTGATGTCCCAAGACAATAAGCTACCCCTTGACGAATTGCAACGACTCCAAACTCTGGCTGGTCTGCAACCCGAGGCACATGATGCGGAGACTTTGCAGGTCGACTTGGCGGCCATTCTGCACATGGTCGATCAAATGCACAGTACTGATACCGACAGCGTAGAGCCGTTGGTACACCCACTGGAGCTGCATCAACGCCTGCGCGATGATCGCAGCCAAACACTCGACCCAAAGCCCTTGGCAATAGAGCGCCAACAAAACTCGCAAGCCGTGCGCCAAGGCTTCTATCTGGTGCCCCGAGTCGTAGGCTGAGCTGACATCATGCCTGCCGCCGAAGGTGCCACTGCGTTGCTTGAGGAGCTGCGCAACAAAACTGTCAGTAGTGAAGAGCTAACCGAGCACTATCTAGGCCGAATCGAAACCGAGGCCGCACGCTACAACTGCTTTATCACCGTTGATGGCGAGACTGCGTTGCAACGCGCCAAAGACATG
>JABABF010000210.1 GCA_014238345.1 Gammaproteobacteria bacterium | reverse complement strand
CAGTAGGTTACGAGGACGATTGCCTCTATGCCGAAGACCGTGATTTGCTCTATAAATTGGAGGAGGTGACGCACCCAGTATTCATTGATCGAGTGTTGTATCGTTATCGTCGCTATGTGCCGTCTGCCCAGTCGCACGACCCAGCTAAAACGGCTACTATGTATCGCAGTTTATATCATGGGCGGAGTCAGGCTGTGCGCCAGTGCCTGCGTGGTTGGCATCGGCGGTTCGCACGGTTCTTTTTTCATCTAGAATTTAAATCACCATATATTCGTGGTGTTTATCGTCTGTGGCGATTGCTGATTCGGCTGAGAAGTCCGTGGCATTCCATAGCACGGGCTGATCAGATGCAACGTGTCCCCCCGGTTCCCCGCCCAAGAATCTACCACCGTACTGTATGTTATGCAGTTGATGGAATTGGCGATGGCGCAGTCTGAATCCACCGCATCCCCGCCTCGATTGTCTGAGCAGGGGGGCGAATCACTGACTTATCTGGTCGCCAACTTCAATCAGGCAACTTATGTAGAAGATTGCTTGACCTCGCTTGCTGAACAGACTGATGGTGGGTGGTGGTGCCTGCTTTGTGACGATGCGAGTACTGATGATTCACTGGAAGTGATACGCAGTAGTGTGCAACGCTTGGGTATTGCTGGGCAAATACGCATCATCTGCAATGAGCACAATTTGGGTTATATCGGCACTTTGCGGCGGTTGATCAGTGAGTCGGCAACCGATATTGTTGCTATTTTAGATCCTGATGATGCGATAGAGCCGGAGACAACGGCAGTATTGCGGGAAGTCTACGCCACCGACCCACAGGTCGAGTTTGCCTTTTCGAGGATGAGCTTGCGCGATGTCAATATGCAGCCGGTAGAGCCTGAGTTGGGTTTTTCGGAGCGACCTCAGCCCGGCAAAACGTTGTTGATGAACGGACATTGTTCTCATATTAAAAGCTTTAGGCAGCGCGCCTATTTGCGTACTGAAGGTTATGATGACCGTTGTCTATATGCCGAAGATCGCGATTTACTCTATAAATTGGAGGAGGTGACCCATCCAGTATTTATTGACCGTGTGCTGTACCGTTACCGCCGTTTCGTGCCTGGAGCCCAGTCGCACGACCCAGCTAAAACAGCTACCATGTATCGCAGTTCATATCGTG
>JABABF010000209.1 GCA_014238345.1 Gammaproteobacteria bacterium | reverse complement strand
GTCGACCCGACTCGCTGCGTATTCGAGCAGCTGGAGACGACAGCGGAGCCAGCGGCTTGTGTCGCTACGACAAGCTGTGCGCAGCTGTTCCGATGCTAGGGCATAGTTTTGAGCGTGCAGCAGCTGCGAGAGTTCTGGACTAGCCACCACAGTGGGAGAAGGGGATGGCGGCTCGCGCCAGAGCACAGCGGTGACGATCAAGCTGGTGCCTATCAGTAGCGTTAATATCCGCATGCCTGCTAGCCCCAAGACTACTCATCAAGTATTATGATATTCTAATTAAGAAGGGCTATACCCTTGATTGGTTGTCTACTTCAGAAGTGGTTTCTAAAGCAGAAAATAAGACAGTACGATCTTTTCCCTTAGATAACCCCCTATTTCATCATGACAGTTTTTATACACCCTGAGCGCCGGTGCATGGTATTGGCTAGCTGCAAGGTCATGACAAGAACCCTGGCTGATCTACCGCAGCTAACAGAATTCAAGGTGACCAGAACCAGAGATGTTTTACAGACGATGTGGTTTACTGATCCGCGTTATCTCTATGATGCGTATTGGCTGGCACGTAATCCTTATCAGCGTTTGCAGTCCTGTTTTCGACAAAAGTTTTCCATGTTCTCTGCTCCTGACCCGATACCGTGGCAAAAAATACTGTTGCAAAAAAAAGTATTGAAGAGAAGTGCCAAGTTGTCATCTCAGAAACACCTTGATATTTCTGTGTGTAGTGATGATGAGTTGCGACAGAAGATTAGCACATTGGATTTTGAGGATTTTATTGCTACACTGCCAGCATGCCACCCCTACAATGCACATATTTGGCCACAGTATTGGGTGGAACACCCATACTTGACCATGACGAAGAGTTTTCTTGTATGGGAGCCAGCGAATCGCTTATTGCGGCGGTGGCGCCGACATTTCTGGTCACTGATGTGTCCTCAGCGCTACCCGAAGATAAAAAAACTGCGTATATTGCATGTAGAGAATACCAATGACCTCACACTGCTTGGGCGAGCTATCGGCTGTGATTTATCTGCCCCAGAGCATCATAAGAATCGCACAGCCCATGTAGACTCTCTACAGGAGAAGATTCGTTACAGTCGCCAGTCGTTGGCAATTGTCAATGAGGTGTACCGAGAGGATTTTCTGCGTCTGGGCTATCGGATGTACAGCGACCCAAAGGAGCTTGAGTCCACGGGGGCATTTGCTCCGATCCAGCCTTGAGTTGCGATGGCGCGTGCCCCCGATTAATGTCTGAATAATGCCACAGCAGAGCAATTAGTGGTAGCAAACTGCCTACCTTATTGCCGGTCGACCCGACTCGCTGCGTATTCGAGCAGCTGGAGACGACAGCGGAGCCAGCGGCTTGTGTCGCTACGACAAGCTGTGCGCAGCTGTTCCGATGCTAGGGCATAGTTTTGAGCGTGCAGCAGCTGCGAGAGTTCTGGACT
>JABABF010000208.1 GCA_014238345.1 Gammaproteobacteria bacterium | reverse complement strand
TCATCTCCAGCGGGAAAGAGATCAGCAGCACCACATAGCCGACCATGGCGGGGTTGAACGGGTTGTAGCCGATTCCGCCATAGGCGTGCTTGCCGATCAGCACAGCAAAGGCCGTGCCGCTGGCGGTTAGCCACCACGGGCAGTAGGGCGGCAGGGCGGCACCGAGTAACACGGCAGTGACTAGTACACTGCTGTCGCGCAACGTGGGTAGCACGACTGTCTTGCGCAACGCCAGCGCTGCCGCTTCGGCGCTGAGTGCGACGAGTGCGGCGATGGCTACGTTGACCACGTGTCCGAAGCCAAAGAACCAAGTCAAGGCCGCCAATCCAGGTGCCAGTGCCATCAGCACTTGGCGCATCACCCAGGCAGTATCGTGCGGCCCGAGTATATGTGGCGAGGAGCGTAGTGGCGCAGTCATGTGCTCGGTGGAGGGGGTGGCTTGTCCGTGCTATCCTCGCCTTGTCGCACTCGCTCAACAGCGGCTTTGACGATGGCATCTCGCTCAGAGTTTGCTGCAGTGGTGCGAGTCTTCTCGCGGCGTTGGCGGCGGCGCTCTTCCTGCTCTGCAAGGCGTTGTTGCTCGCGCTGTTGGCGCACCTCAAAGCGATCACGAGCTCGGTCGGAGAGGCTTTTTTCGCGTTGTTGACGGCGAATTTCGGCTTTGGCTGCGCGGTAGTACTGCACTAAAGGAATGCGGCTCGGGCAGACGTAGGCACAGGCTCCGCATTCAATACAGTCAAACAGGTGATGTTGTTCGGCTTTTTCATGCTCTTGGCTACGGGCGAACCAGTACAGCTGCTGTGGCAGTAGAGTCGCTGGACAGACCTCGGCGCAATAGCCGCAACGGATGCAAGCCATGGGCTCCATCGCCTGCTCTGCCGAGGGCTCCATACTCAGTAACACACCGTTGGTCGTCTTGATCACTGGCGCTTCAATGGGGACGCTGACCCCCATCATCGGCCCGCCCGCCACGATCCGGCAATCATCCTTGAGCTGGGCACCGGCTACTGCCAGCAAGGTGGAGATAGGTGTGCCGATCAGCACTTCGTAGTTGGCGGGCTGCGCTACTGCTACTCCGGTGACGGTGACAATGCGAGACAACGGCAGCTGTCCCAAGCACACGGCACGGTAGATTGCGGCCATGGTGGCAACATTTTGACAAGCCACGCCGACTTCGGACGGCAGGCCTCCGCTCGGTACTTCGCGTCCGGTCAGCTCTTGTACCAGTTGTTTTTCTCCACCAGCTGGATAGCGCGTCGGTGTGACCACCACTTGTGTTGGCACTTTGGGTGGTGATGTATCCAGCACAGTGCGCAAAATATCGGCAGCTTCGGGCTTATTGCCCTCAATGGCTATCAGTATTTCATTGGCCCCCAGCAGGTGAGCTACGAGTTCTGCGCCAGCGATGATCTCTGTTGGACGTTCGCGCATCAGTGCTTCATCGGCAGTGATATAGGGCTCGCACTCAATACCGTTCAAGATCAGTGTTTGGATGGGGTGGCGCGGACTGAGTTTGAGCGCACTCGGAAAGCCCGCGCCGCCCATGCCGCTGACACCCGCTGAGCGAATACGCTCCAGTAGGACTTGCTTGCTAGATACTGGTGGGCAGGGAGGCAGGGTGGCCTCAATTTGTGTGGTGACATTTGGCAGTGGCACCAGCACGATGCACGATCCGTGCAGCGCCGCTGGATGGGGCAGAGGATGTGGGGCAATTTCCAGTACGGTGGCAGCTACTGGCGCGTGTATTGGGATTCCGACGGCATCTGTCGGGGCGGCCAGCAACTGACCCTGCACCACTTGTTCACCCGCTTGGACTCGCACGGCCAGCTCGGCACCGAAAGGGGCTTTGAGTGGTAACAGTAAGCGCTTGGGGAGCGGGGCTGTAATGATGCCCAAGTCGCGGGTGCGCTCTTTGTGCATCGGTAGACGCACACCGCCGGGTACCGGCGATAGGGCATGGGCGCGTTGGGTGCCCATCAGTCTACCCGCTCGGCATCGGTGGCAATCAGCGTTACCGCATTGGGAGCTGCGGGCAAAGTCCATTGCCAATTGTCAGTCGGCTGGTCGCGCAGCACCATCTCAATACAGTTGACCGGGCAAGGGTCGACACACAGATCACAGCCGGTACACTCATCGGCGATGATCGTGTGCATCAGGCGTGCTGCGCCAAGGATTGCGTCTACAGGACAGGCTTGAATACACTTGGTGCAGCCGATGCATTCATCTTCTCGGATGTAGGCCACGGTGGGTGGCGCTTCGGTGCCGTGTTCGGCATTCAGTGGCAATGGCTCGACATCAAGAAGGTCCGCCAGTTGGGTGATGCCTTGTGCCCCGCCGGGTGGACAGCGGTTGATCTGCGCCTCGCCAGCGGCGATAGCTTCAGCGTAGGGGCGGCAGCCGGGAAAACCGCACTGGCCGCACTGAGTCTGTGGCAGGATATCGTTGATTTGTTCGACCAGTGGGTTGCCCTTGGGTCGAAATAATACGGCACTGATGCCGAGCAATATGCCGAAAAACAGGCCGAGGCCGCCCAGCACCAGTACGGCGAGCACGACTGGATCATTCAGTGCAGCGTTCACAACAGGGGGTATGTAGTAGCCGAGACGGTGATAGGGCGAAGACGTAGCGCCTAAACGATGCCAATGAAACCCATGAAAGCGAGCGAGGCCAAGCCCGCGGTCAACATGGCACTGGCAGCGCCCTGAAAGGGTTGCGGAATATCGGCCACCATCAAGCGCTCGCGCATGGCGGTAAAACATATCAGCACCAGAGCAAAGCCCAGCGCGGCGCTCAATCCGTAGATAGCCGAATCCAACAGCGAATGTTCTCGGTTTAGATTGAGCAAGGCGACACCGAGTACCGCGCAGTTAGTTGTGATCAGCGGCAGGAAAATCCCCAACATGCGGTGCAATAACGGGCTCAGTTTGCGCACCATCATTTCGGTTAGCTGGACGACTGAGGCGATGACGAGTATGAAACCGATCAGCCGCAGGTACTCAAGCCCCAAAGGCTTCAAAAACCACTGGAAGAGCAGGTAGCTGCACACGGTGGACAGCGTCAGCACAAACGTGGTGGCTGCCGACATACCGATTGCACTCTCGAGCTTAGTTGATGAACCCATGAATGGACACAGGCCGAGAAATTGCACCAGCACGAAGTTGTTGATCAAGATATTCCCGAGGAACATGATGGTGTATTCGGCCAGCATGGCTTTAATGCTTCCTGTGGCGGGCGATGGGGGTGTGGCTAACAATATGGATTTCTATTCTATCCTAGCGTGGTGCGGACACCTACATTCAACTTATAAAGTGCCACTCAATGTATACCCACAGACTGCAATGGGTAAACGCTACTCTCACGCTTGTCTGCGGTGCCCAGGGGCGGAATCGAACCACCGACACGAGGATTTTCAGTCCTCTGCTCTACCGACTGAGCTACCTGGGCGTCGCACTTATAAGAGTGCTAGGGCTATTTGTTGGCTTCACTAGGCGGCACATAGCCAGCCGCCCGATCGTGTGCTCCGTTGTCCAAAAATAATTCACGTTGCTCTACTAGATACTGTCGGTCGGTGGGGTTGGTGGTGCTGAGGCGCTTTTCATTGATCAGCATTACTTGTAGTGCCTGCCACTCTTCCCATGCTTGGCGCGAGACCTGCTCGTAGATGGCGATACCCCGTGACCCCGGAAAAGGAGGTGCGTCGAGCCCGGGCAATTTGCGTGCGTATTTGCGGCAGATTACCGTATGAGTCATGATCTTGGTTTAATTTCCGTACGCGCCACGCTGTCGCCATCGCCGCAACAAATCGCTCACTGGAGCCGCTAGGCCCACCGTCAAGTCTAGTTCGGTCACTTCGGCATTGTACCAGAGCTGTTCTGAGTGCTCGGCGATAGAGTGAGGTGTGCGTGCTAGCCGGAGCCAGAGTGGGTAGATGTCAAGCTTGAAGTGGGTGAAGCTATGGTGCAACACGGGCCATTTTCCCTGCGCTACGATGCCGCAAGCCGCCAGCTCAGGGTAATGCGCCAGTGGCTGTTGTGCAGATGTGGTCTCTGGCAGGCTGTACAGACCTCCCCATAACCCATGTGTTGGGCGGCGCTCCAGCAATACACTGCCATCAGGGCGCTCAATCAGTAGCATATGGCAGCGCCGCAACGGTGAGAGTCGTTTCCTGCGAGGTGTGGGGAAGTCGCCGACTCGTCCCGTGCGCTGCGCTACGCAGGCGGTGCGTAGCGGGCAGGCCGGACAGTTGGGGGTGCTTCTTGTGCAGACAGTGGCTCCCAAGTCCATCATCGCTTGATTGTGTTCAGCGCTTTGTCGGTGTGGCGTGTAGTGCTCGGCCAGCTGCCATAGCTGGCGTTCGGTCGCCGCTGTGCCGGGCTGTCCACTAACGGCGGCAAAGCGCGACAGGACGCGTCGCACATTGCCATCTAGAATGACTCCGCGCTGCCCAAAAGCGGCGGCGGCGATGGCTCCAGCGGTGGATCGTCCGATGCCAGGTAGGGCTTGTAAGCCCGCCACCGAGCGTGGCCACCTCCCGCTGTGCTCGGCGCGTAGCAGCTGTGCAGTCCGGTGCAAGTTGCGTGCTCTGGCGTAGTAGCCGAGGCCACTCCACCGAGCCAGCACTTTGTCCAGCGGTGCATCAGCCAGCGCTTTGAGGCTGGGGAAGCTGCGTGCGAAGCGACGATAGTAGGGCTGGACAGTGTGCACTTGGGTCTGTTGCAACATGATCTCAGCAACCCAGATCAGATACGGCGAGCGCTGTCCTAGCCACGGCAGCTCGTGCCGCCCCGAGTGTTGCCTCCAAAGACGCAGGGCGCGTTGGAATTTGTTGCTGTCCATGTGATGTATGCAGTTCAGTTGAGAAAACTACCTGCTTTTGCTACTACACAGCGATTGTAGCTGGCTCAGCACAGCCACTCATTAAGCCTTGCGGTGTCACATCTGCAGCCACTACGAATTTTCAGCTCAGCGGTGAGCGGTATAATTTTCGCTTAGCCCTCATAGTGAGTTCGCTATGGTCAGCAAACAAGCACGGCCTCCCCTTCGTCACGCCACCGTTGAGCGCAAGACCTTGGAAACCCGCATCCGCGTTGAGGTGACGCTGGATGGGCCGCCCAGCGCCCAACTGAGTCTGGGCATTCCTTTTTTGGAGCACATGCTGGAGCAGGTCGCCCGTCACGGGGCGCTTGCACTCCAAATAGATGCCGATGGCGATTTGGCTGTGGATGCACACCACACAGTCGAGGACATTGGCATCACATTGGGGCAGGCTATCAGCCAGTGCTTGGGGGATCGTGCGGGCATTCGCCGTTACGGCAGCGCCCTGGTGCCGCTGGACGAGGCGCTGAGCCGTGTCGTCATTGATTTCTCTGGTCGGCCTGGGTTGGTCTACGAAGTCCCCTTCAGCCGTGCCCGCATCGGCGATTTCGATGTCGATTTGATACGTGAGTTCTTCGGTGGCTTTGTCAATCATGCCGCTGCCACATTACACATTGACAACTTGCGCGGCGACAACAGCCATCATCAGGCAGAGACCGTGTTCAAGGCCTTTGGGCGGGCATTGCTGGAGGCGATATCGCCTGATGCAGCCGCTCTCGGGGTGCCATCCACCAAGGGCAGCCTGTAATTCCGTGGCACTGCCGCCACGGTCACGGTCGCCACGGTCACGGTCGCATTGTGCGGTGGTGGACTACGGCATGGGCAACCTCCACTCGGTGGGGAAGGCACTGGAGAGCCTCGGTGCGACAGTGCGTCTAGTCGACCATGCAGCATCTATTGATGATGCTCCGCGCCTCGTTCTGCCGGGGGTCGGTGGCATGCGCGGGGGCATTAATGCACTGCGTGAGAACAGTTTGGCATCGGGCATTGCCGACTATGTACATTCTGGGCGACCGTTACTTGCCATCTGTCTTGGCCTGCAGATGCTGATGTCCCACAGCGAAGAGAATGGTGGCACCGATGGCCTCGGCCTGTTGGATGGTTCGGTGCAGCGTTTTAGCGGGGAACTATGCACTGCCGATGACCGGCGCTTGAAAGTTCCGCACATGGGGTGGAATCATGTGAGGCAAAGTCGTCCTCATCCGCTGTGGCGAGGCATTGCTGACGGCGAGCGTTTTTATTTTGTGCACAGCTACTACTGTCTTGCCGCTACGGAGCAGGCGGTCGGTGAGAGCGAGTACGGTTTGCGCTTCACTGCTGCGGCTGCCTCGGGCGGTCTCTTTGCCACGCAATTTCATCCAGAGAAGAGTCAGCGTGCGGGACTCCAGTTGTTGGCGAACTTCTTGCGCTGGTCTGGTGCGCCGTAATGCCATGGAATTGATCCCTGCTATTGACCTCAAAGGCGGCCACTGTGTGCGTCTGCGTCGCGGGCAGATGGACGATAGCACGATCTACAGCGCCGACCCACTGGCGCAGGCGCAGCACTGGGCTAAGCTCGGCTGCCGCCAGCTGCACCTTGTCGACTTGGACGGTGCTGTGGCGGGTGCGCCGCGGCATGCCGAGCAGATTTGCGCCGTCGCTGCCGCTCTGCCGCAGATAGAGGTGCAGGTTGGCGGCGGGATTCGCGATGCCGCAGTATTGGGCGACTACTTGGCGGGCGGGCTGAGCCGGGTGGTCATCGGCACATTGGCACAGCGCGAACCATCCTTGGTGGCCGACTGGTGCCAGCGCTATCCGCAGCGCATTAGCATTGGGCTAGATGTCCGCGACGGGCGGCTGGCTGTGGCTGGCTGGGTGGAGCAATCCGACAGTGATGTCGTCGGCCTCGCCCGACATTTCGCGACGGCTGGTGCGGCGGCCATCATCCACACCGATATCTCTCGTGACGGTATGCAGAGTGGTGTCAATCTGGAGTCCACGCTGGGACTGGTGCAAGCCTTGCGCACTCAGGGCTTGAATACGCCGCTGATCGCTTCTGGCGGACTACACGACTTGGCCGAGCTACGGCAGATCATCGCCGCTAATCGCACACTGCTGGCTCGGCTGTCCACTGATACGGCAACGGCGCTTTCCGCGCCAGCTGCACTGGCCGGAGTCATAGCAGGGCGTTCACTCTACGAGGGCTCATTAGATTTGGCGGCGGGTCTCGCCATGTGTCGGGAGTCGCTCTGAGCGTGTCGCTGGCGCGGCGCATCATCCCCTGTCTGGACATTGATGGGGGACGGGTTGTCAAGGGCGAGCGCTTTGTCGGCCTGCGGGATGCTGGCGATCCGGTTGAAGCGGCGCGGCGCTACGACTGCGAGGGTGCCGATGAGCTGGCCGTGCTTGATATCAGTGCCAGCCACGAGGGACGTGAGACGGTATTGTGCACGGTGTCGGCCATCGCTGCGCAGGTGTTTATCCCGCTGACGGTCGGCGGCGGTGTGCGTTCCGAGGAGGATGTGCGCAACCTGCTCCGCGCCGGTGCTGACAAGGTTAGCATCAACACGGAGGCGGTGGTTCAACCCGACTTGGTGCAGCGGGCGGCAGCGCATTTCGGTAGCCAGTGTATTGTGGTTGCGATCGACGCGCGCCGCTACAGCGATGCTCGGGGATGGGAGGTGGTCACTCACGGTGGCCGCCGCAGTACGGGTTTAGATGTAATTCAATGGGCGCAGCGCGTGACCGAGCAGGGAGCTGGAGAGATATTACTGACCAGTATGGACCGCGATGGCACTCGCGACGGCTTTGATCTCGAGCTGACCCAAGCTGTCAGTGTAGCAGTGCCGGTGCCAGTCATCGCCTCAGGCGGTGTCGGTACGCTACAGCATTTGGCTGATGGCATTCAGCTAGGCGGAGCCGATGCGGTGTTGGCCGCTAGTATTTTCCACTTCGGAGAGTATTCGATTAAACAGGCCAAGCAGTATCTGGCGGCGGCTGGGATCGAGATACGGCGCTAAGATATGTGTTTCGTACATCAATGCTGATGTGGTATATGCGTCATAATGGTTTGCTTGATCACCGTATTTTTAGTGCAGGGAGCGATGCTGGCGAGGCGATGGCTCAGCGGCTTCCCCATGTCGAAGGGTGTGGCGCGGTGGTGCCGTTGCGCTTGCCTAAATCGGGTCACAGCAGTGGTGCTGCTGTGCTTGGCGATTCTGCCAGTAGCGGGGCATGCCGCTGTAGTTGACTACGAATTGGTAGCCATGCGCCGCGATGGGGGAGCGCCCCATCACTTGGCCATCAATGATCAGGTTCCCGCTCCGACACTCACTGCTCAAGTTGGCGATCAGCTGCGGATTCGGGTGGTGAATCGCCTTGATGAGCCGGTATTGTTGCATTGGCATGGTCTGTTGCTACCCTACGACCAAGATGGTGTGCCCGGCATCAGTTCCCCACCCATCGCTCCTGGTGCCAGCCGCGAGTTCCACTTTGCTGTGCGCCAGAGTGGCACTTATTGGTACCACTCCCATGTCTTGTTTCAAGAGCAGGATGGCCTCTACGGTGCCATTGTGTTGCGCGGTGCGGAGCAGGACTTCCCAGAGCTCAACTCCTGTGCTGAGGATCGGGCGGTGGTACTGTCCGATTGGGATCGGACAGCTGGCTTTTCGATCATGCGCCGTCTGAAGCAAGATGGTGACTGGTTCGCCCGCAAAAAGGGCACTACACAACATTGGCTAGGTGCCTTGGTTCGCGGCTCGGCGGCGGTCGAGAACCGCTTGCAGATGTCACTGATGCGCATGGGATCCATGGATGTCTCCGATGTTGGATACGACCGCTTCTGGGCTAATGGCGAGCCCCGTCCTGCGCTGGGTGACCTCGGGTCAGGCTGTGTTCGGTTGCGTCTAGTCAATGCGGCGGCTTCGACCATCTTCGATATAGACTACGCCGCCGGATCATTGCAGATCGTTGCTGCAGATGGTCTGCCAGTAGAGCCGCTGACTAGGCAGCGGCTACGCATTGGCATGGGAGAGACTTACGATCTACTGTTGCCCACAGTCGCTGGCGAAGCTCGGGAATTGCGTGCCACGGCAAACGATGGCAGCGGCTGGAGCAGTGTGCTACTAGGTGCTGGCCAGCTGCGCTCGGTGCTGGCACGGCCACCGCCCGACCCCTATACAGCCCATGCTGCTCATCGCGCTGGCACCCATGCCGCCCATGGTGGTGTCGATACCGGAACCGCTGGTGAGTTGTTGCACTATCGGCAGCTGCGAGCCCGTACAGCGCGCACAGCGGCCGAGCGCAGACCTCCGGATCGCAGCATCGACATACAACTAAGCGGTAGCATGGACGGCTATAACTGGTCTTTTGATGGGGTGCCATTTCGCGAGTCGGAACCGCTGGAGTTTGTACCTGGCGAATTGTTGCGCATCACGTTGATCAACCAGACTATGATGGAACATCCGATTCATCTGCATGGGCATTTCTTTCGAGTATTGCATGGTGGGCAGGGTGAGTATGACCCACTCAAGCACACACTGGTCGTGGCACCCTTGCAACGCCAGACTATTGAGGTGTTGGCGGTCGAGCCGGGTCGCTGGATCATGCACTGCCACAATCTCTACCACATGATGGCGGGTATGGGTCGGGCAGTGGGCTATCGACCTCCGCCGCTCGGCACGGCGCAACAGCGGGTTGCCGCGCTGCCCCCTACCCCTGGTGGTGTCGACCAGCTGCCAGCTGTGCGCCGTGCCCGCGCTGCACTCGGCGACAACTTGGAGCGCAGGACGATCGCGCTAGAGCAGGCGGATCAACCGCTGGCATCGGCTGTGAAACACCATCACCGCCGCCACTTCTGGTGGCGGAGCGAGGGGACATTGCTCAGCAATGTGGTGGCGGTAGAGGGGCAGTTGCGCGACGACCGCAATCAATGGCAATTGTCCGTCGAGCACGGTTTGACAGAGCGTGAAGGGAGGCGCCATCGAGAGTTGGAATTGGCGTATCAGCGCCGCTTGGGGCGCTATGCTGCCGCCCATGTGGGCTATCAAGTGGAGGGGGCACAGTCGGGGCAGCACAGCGAGGCCGCACACAGCGTCCTGATCGGGGGAACCTACACTTTGCCGTTGCTGGCCGAGTTAGAGCTGGAGTGGAATTCATCCGAAGGGGTGATCGCGCGCCTTAGCAATAGTCACCAGCTCAGCGACCAGCTGTCTTTCCAGTGGCAGCTAGCTGTTGGCGACGATGATGATGCGGCTGAATTGCACTACCATTTTTCGCAACGCTTCAGCGCGGTACTACACTACAGTAGACGCTATGGTGTCGGCGCGGGTATCGCTCTACTGCTCTAAGGCAGACCGCTGAATTCAGCTGGCGATGACGGTTTTCGCGGCTGCGCCAGCCTCTTCACGCACCAGTCGCGGCACTAGGTAGCCGGGCAGTATAGCTCGCAGCTGCGCGATCAGTTGCCTGCCCTCGGCCGCGCTGACATGGAAGTGTGCGGTGCCAGCCACGCGGTCGGGCAGATGTAAGTAGTAGGGCAGTATCCCCGCTTCGTAGTGTAGCGTCTCGCTCAGCTCGGCTAGAGTCTTGGCGCTGTCGTTGATGCCGCGCAATAGCACGGATTGATTCAGTAAGCCGATACCCAGCTGGCCGACGCGGCGCAGCGCCTGTGCCAAGGTGGCATCAATTTCCTGTGCGTGGTTGATATGTACCACCATCGTGGCTCTGAGCGGGCTCTTCGCCAAGCGCTCCAGCAGAGTGTCGGTGATACGTGCGGGGATCACGACTGGCAAACGCGTGTGGAGTCGCAAGCCGCGCAGATGTGGGATGACTTCCAGCGCGCTAAATAGTGTCTCCAGCAAGGAATCGCGCAGTATCAGTGGGTCTCCTCCGCTAATGATGACCTCGCTGATCTCGGTGTGCTCGGTGATATAGGTCAGTGCTGCCTCCCAATGTGCGCCGGGGGGAGTGGTGTCCTGTGGGAAGTGACGGCGGAAGCAGTAACGGCAATGTACGGCGCAGCTGTGAGTGGCGAGTAGTAGGACGCGCCCGTGATATTTGTGGAGCAGACCGGGGCAGGGGTTGGCCGAACTTTCCGCCAGCGGGTCGGTGCTGTACCCCGCGGTACCGTGCCATTCTCGTCGATCGCACAACACCTGCCTCAGCAAAGGATCGGTTGGGTCGCCAGACCGCATACGTGCGACGAAAGGCAGTGGCACACGCAGTGGAAAATCACCCCCATCATCGCTCAGCCAGCCCAGCTGTTCAGCCTTAAGGTCAAGTAATTTCAGCAATTGTTCGGGTCGGCGGATCGCCCGTCTCAGTTCAACCTGCCAGTGGCTCGACTCTGCTACGCTGTTGTCGGTGACCATGGTATTGCTGTTGGCGGTGGCAATCTAGCATTCTAGACCACTTGGCAGTAGTGTATGCGCCTATTTTATGGGGTGTTGGCCGATGTGCCTGCGCTCGGCAATGCAATGCGGGCTCAGCGTGATTATGGGGCGCTACAGCGGGTCTTGGCACTGCGAGTCGTGTTGAGCCAGTGCCATCTACCCATGCTGATGAGACAGTGCTTCTGCTATGATGACAGTCCTGAGTGATGTGCTAGGGTGTGTCGCATGGTCAACCACAGCACCAACGAATTCCGCCCAGGGCTCAAATTATTGCTCGACGGCGATCCTTGCAGCATCGTTGAGAACGAGTTTGTCAAGCCGGGTAAGGGGCAGGCCTTCAACCGAGTGCGGTTGCGCAATCTGTGCAATGGGCGCATTTGGGAGCGCACGTTTAAATCCGGTGAAAGTTTGCCCGCCGCCGATGTGTTGGAGCGTGAGATGAGCTATCTGTACTCCGATACCCAAGGCTGGCACTTCATGGATGACAGCAGTTATGAGCAGTACTGTGCTGGCGAGCAAGCGGTGGCCGAGGTGCGCCAGTGGCTCAGCGGGCAAGATCGCTGTATGGTCATGCTGTGGAATGGCGAACCGCTGTCGGTGCGCGCGCCCAACTTTGTCGAGCTTGAGGTGACGCAGACCGAGCCTGGGCTACGCGGTGACACAGCTGCTGGCGGCGTTAAACCGGCCGAGCTCAGCACGGGAGCGGTTGTACGGGTTCCTCTGTTCATTGAGATCGGTGACCGCTTGCGTGTTGATACCCGTACTGGCGCCTATCAAGGTCGGGTTGGTAAGGGCTGAACCCGATGCTACGCGGTGTGCAATATTAGCCGAGCGCTGACGCAGTGGGCGTGATGGGCGCCTCAGTCGGAACCAGTCCTCACTCGCCTCTGCCTGATGATTGGCAACCTTCGGCGACGCTAGAGCGCTTGCGCCAACGGGCTCGTCTATTGGCTCGTGTCCGCACTTTTTTTTCTGATCGTGGCGTCCTTGAGGTCGAGACACCATCGCTGTCGGCATCGGCAGCCAGCGATCCACAACTGCACAGTCTCGGCGTTGAGGAGCCGCTATTCGGCGCGGGTCGCTACTATCTACAGACTTCACCTGAGTCGGCCATGAAGCGCTTGTTAGCTGCGGGTAGTGGACCGATCTACCAGTTAGGGCGAGCCTTTCGTGGCGGTGAGTGCGGCACTTGGCACAACCCTGAGTTCACGTTGCTAGAGTGGTATCGACCCGGGTGGGATGAGCATCGCCTAGCATCTGAAGTGTTGGAACTGATCACCACATTGACGGGTGTTCGGCACAGCGCCACCCGTGATTATCGGCAGCTGTTCCGCCGTCGCACAGGCCTTGATGCACAGAACGCGCCATTGCCTGCACTGCGCGAGGCGGCCAGTGCCATAGAATCCGCGCTGGGTGCAGAGAGCGACCGCAGTACACTGCTCGATTTTCTATTTACAACGCGTGTCGTGCCGCTGTTGTCGCGCTGTCGTGGCACAGTGTTAGTGCATGGCTTCCCTACGGCACAGGCATTGCAGGCAACGCTGGCCGAGGATGTTGATGGCGTGCCAGTGGCGCGGCGCTTTGAGGTCTATTTAGGTGGCATTGAATTGGCCAACGGCTATGCCGAGTTGCGCGATGTCACTGAACAGCGTCGACGCTTTGAGGCCGATTTGACGGAGCGGCGACGTTTGGGTTTGCCAGAGCCGCCGCTCTGTGAACGCCAGCTGGCGGCGCTTGCCGCTGGCCTCCCCGAGGTATCAGGCGTGGCGGTGGGCATTGATCGCCTAGTGGCGTTAGCGTTGGGGGAGCGAGCCATTGCACCAGTGATGGCCTTTGGCATCAATCGGGCTTGACAGCGCTATCACAGGCCGCACACTGTCGGCTACGAGAACCTCTTGCGGCGACAACGGTAGCTGCTTTAGTCCAATCCCATCATGCTCACCAGATCAAAGGTGTGTCCAGCATTGAAACCACCGTCCACAGCCAGCGCCTGACCGGTGACAAAGGAGGCATCTTCTGAGGCTAAGAAAAAGGCGGCTCCAGCGATCTCTTCGGGTTTGCCAAAGCGCCCCAGCTTGTGCTGCTCGCGTACCCGCTCCCGATATACCTCCATGCCCTCCATCTGGAAGACCGACCGCAACATCGGTGTGTCAATGAAACCAGGGCAGATGGCATTGGCACGGATGCCTAGGCGACCGTAGTCCATGGCGAGGTTTTTGGTCAGGATGACGACTCCCCCTTTGGATGCGTTGTAGGCACTACCGCCCTCGCTACCTTCCAAGCCCTCAATGCTGGCGATAGTGATCAGTGCGCCGCTACGCTGCTCAATCAGGGTGGGCAATGCCGCTTTACAGCTGAGATAGGTGCCCTTTAGGTTGATATCGATCACCCGATCCCACTCATCTTCTTCGAGCATGTGCACAGGGCCGCCACCGGGTACCCCAGCGGCGGTCAGTACGACATCCACGCGTTGCCAGCGATCCAGCGCCGCCGCCACGGCGCTCTGCTGGGCGGAAAAATCGCGTACATCGGCAGAGTGAAAACATTTTCCAGCGGGAGCCTCTAGTGCGTCCCAAGCTGTGCTGGGGGCAAGATCCAAGCCCAGCACGGCGGCCCCTTCTGCGGCGTAGCGCTGTGCACAGGCGAGGCCGATACCAGAAGCGGCACCGGTGACAAAGCACACGCGCCCCGCCAAGCGCCCCTCAGCGCTCAATATTGAGTGCCTCGGTGTGACTGGCGTGTTTGTCTACGCTGGTTGTCATGATATGGCTAATATTTCTGTGTTAGCTGCGTTTGGGGCGTTTGGGGCGTTTGGGAACAGGACGAGCAACCAGTAATAACAAGTCATAAATAGTACACGCAAATCATAACTCAAGCCGTCATTTGAGATAGAGTCTGCCAGCTCATAGATTTTTTTGGGAGGGGATGGGGGGGTATGGCGTGGATTGTTTGGCTTGCTTGGTCTGCGCTAGCGTCCCACGCCATGCGCAGATGGCACTAGCTTGCTATACTAATGTCGGCATTAGATGTCGTCGTCGTGGCCGAATAGTTGCCATAATCATGATATTAAAACTGCACTGATGATAAAGCCAATGAAGCTTGATATTACAGCGGTTGCTGGCTCTAGCTGGTACCTGGAGTGGTGCCTGGAGTGGTGTCTGATATGCCGATGAATCGCTGGCGCGAATACGCAGAAGCAGTACCACTTCCGGTATGGTTGGCTAGTGGTCTTGCCCTGCTGGCCTTAGTTGTCGGGGTGCTGTTGCCTGAGTCCGAGCTACCAGCACCGTCGGTCAGCGAGCCCGAGCTGCTTGCTAATATCCCGCCTCCCAAGCCGCCCGCTACACCAGAACCACTTCGCCAAGCCCCGGCACGCATCCAGCAAGAGTCAGATGTCGCATCACTACTGTCCCGCAGTACCCCCCCGAAGCGCCCACCAGCCACTCTGAATCAGCCTAAACCCATTGAGCGATTTGAGTTGCCAACGCTGAACAAGAGTGACAAATTGGTGCGTGGACAGCTGGTAACACTGATGGGTTTGGGCCCAGTGCGCCGCTGGTTGACCACTGACCAGCTGTTGCGCCGCTTCGTAGCCATCGCTACCAATGCCTCGGCTGCTAAGGTGTTGAGCCGTCAGTTCTCGTTCACAGAAATCGGCGATCCGTTTACAGTTATTGAGCGCGGTGGGCGCATCTATATAGACCCCGCTAGCTATCATCGCTACGATCCTATCGTGAAAATCGTGATGTCGATTGACAGTAAAGCTATGGCTGTATTACTGCGTCGTCTGAGCCCGTTGCTGGAGCAGGCCTACCGGGAGTTGGGCTATCCACAGGGGAATATCTCTCAAGTGTTGCGCGGCAGTTTGCAACAGGTTATTAATGCTCCGGTGATTGAGCGCGATATCCGCTTGGTACGTCCCTCGGTGATGTATCGTTTTGCCGACCCTGCGCTGGAGCGACAAAGTCTTCTCAATCGTCAGCTATTTCGTATGGGAGCTGATAATACGCGCCAATTACAGGCTAAGGCTAAGGAACTGTTGGCGGTTCTCTAGGGCTTGGCTCATCGGGTGCGCCAGTCTGGGCTCAAGTCATTTCTTTGGGTCTTATAGACTCTTTAGGCCGCTCCAATTCGCCCAGTGCCTGCCCCATTTGCACGGCAACTCCAGCGCTTAGATCAGCTTGCCAGTTCATCGTTTGGCTAAATAGCACTACCACCGTAGAGCCGACACAGAAATGCCCCATTTCGCTACCGCGCTCCAATGTGGGAGCGGTGAGGGCATTCCAATCCTGTGTTTTGGGATAGAGCTGTGCGCTCTGCCACACCGTGCGGATGCCCGAGACGATTAGCGCACCCACCATAATCACCGCGCAGGAACCGTAGGCGGTCTCAAAATGGCAGACCAAGCGTTCGTTGCGAGCCACTAGTTGCGGTACCCGTTGGATGGCTCTGTCTTTTACCGAGAACAGGCTACCCTTGATGTAGCGACTGTGGCACAGCCTGCCAGCCAAGGGCATATGGATGCGGTGATAGTTGCGCGGAGCCAAATAGATGGTTGCATAGTGTCCGTGCTGGTAGGGCGCTGCTCGTTCGCTGTCGCCGAGCAGATCATCGACTGCGTAATAGTGACCTTTGGCCTGCACCATAAGCCCTTCGTTCAAGGCACCGAATTGACTCAGCACCCCGTCTGCTGGCATCAGCGCCAGTGCCTCTGAGCCAGCGGCCAATGGACGCGCATCAGGTCTCAGAGTACGGGTGAAAAAATCGTTGAAGTGGCGGTAGGAGTCTATGGTCGGTCTCGCCGCTACGCACAGATCAACTTTGTAATGGCGGATGAAACTCCAGATCAGCGCATTTTTGAGCCACCGCCAGCGGCAGTTACTGAGTCGACCCGCCCATCGACACAGTGCGCGTCGTCCCCAGTGATGACTGTTCCCCATGGTCTGTCGGGTTCAACTGGCACTGGGGCCACAGGATACTGGGGTGTCGTCTCGATTGCCCCATTCGGCCCATGCCCCTGGGTAAGCGCGGATGTTGAGTCCCAAAGTGCGCCCTGCCAAATAGCACAGAGCAGAGCGGTGGTGACTCTGACAGTAGGTGATGATTTCGGCATCCGCATGGATGCCGCGCTCTGTCAATAGTGAGCACAATGTATCAGCTGGGAGCAGGCATCGGTGCCGCTGTTGGTCCATCAGTTCCAACCACTCGCAATGCTTGGCCCCGGGGATGTGACCATGGCGCTGTGAGGGTGAGCGCAAACCCTCGTATTCGACTTGTGAGCGTGCATCCCACAGCACTAAGCCGGGCTCATGTAAGCGTGCAACGATCTCTTCTAAATCGGCTATGGGCTTCTTTCGCAATGCCCGACAACGGTAGTCGCTAGGGGTGGTGGGAGCTGGGCTGCCCTGCTCTAGGGGTAACCCGGCCGCCCGCCAAGCCACGAGACCGCCATCAATGACCGACACCGGTTGGTGTCCGAGTACCTCAAGCGTCCAGAACAAGCGTCCCGCCCAGCCGCCACCCTCGTTGTCGTAGGCGATGACTGGCTGTCCGGCAACGAGGCCGAAGGCAGAGAATAACTGCTCTAATTGCTGGCGCTCTGGTAACCCACCCACCGCCGGATAGTGTCCCGAGCGCAGAGAGTTTGGCTCCAGTAGCTGCGCCCCCGGCAGGTGTCCTAGCTGATAGCTGTCGGTGTCACCGAGATGCAGGCAGAGGCAGTCTCTGCGCTCAATCAGCGGCCACGCTACTTTGGTGGACAGCAACAGTGCTTGAGTACTCATACGACCAGTCTAGCAGAGAATTATTGGTTATTGATGCTGTAGTACGTAGGTGAGCTAAGCCTCCAAGTCCGCAATGAGGGAGGGTGTCCGCAGACTTTGCCGGTAAGATTCGAGCCGTTCCGGACTGATCTCGCCGCGTCCGGAAGCCGCTACCACGGCGCATCCTGGTTCTTGATCGTGGCGGCAGTTGTGAAAGCGGCACTGGTCGATGAATGGGCGAAACTCGGCAAAAGCCTGTGCCAGTTGTCGCGCTTCCACATGAGCTAGACTGCAATCTTGGATTCCGGGCATGTCAAACAGCCAGCCACCGTCTGGCAATGGGTGCCCCTGTGTCACGGCGGTGGTGTGTACCCCGCGTCTATTTTTGGCCGACAAGGGTTTGGTATTTGATTGCGCGCCCGTTAAGTAATTGAGCAATGTTGATTTTCCGACTCCAGATTGGCCGATCAGCACACTGTACCGATTTGCTAGTAGCCTTTGCAGCTCGGCCAGTCCATCGCCGCATCGAGCCGAGCATCGCAATAGGGGATAGCCGCAGCGGCGATAGCGTGTCAGCAGCTGCTCCACATCAGCCATTGCACTCAGCTCGCACTTGTTGATGACGATCTGTGCGGTGAGGCCACTGAGCTCGGCGGTGGCGAGGCAATGATCGATCAGTCGCGGCAATGGTGTCGGCATCGGTGCCAGCACCAGCACCAGCTGTTCGACATTGGCTACTGCCGGGCGCGGTCGGCCACCTGCTGAGAAGCGCATGAGCAACGAGTGGCGTTTGCGTAGCTCCGTGACCATTTCCCCGCTGAGTCCGACCACCACATCGCCAGCCACCGCTGCGCCAACTCCGGCACCGAGTCGACAGTGGTGTAGCTGACCATCGCCGTCGCATAGCTCCACTAATCTGTGCCCAAAACTGGCCGTGATAATCCTCTCAGCCATCATGTGCCATGTTATTTTTTCTGATTACAGTATCCTTATATTAGCGATGGCGAAATTTTGGTGCGGCACTTAGAACACATGGTTACAGATAAAGAAAAAGGGTTGCGTCTGATCTGGCTGGATTTGGAAATGACGGGTCTGTCTGTGGAGAAAGAGCGCATTATAGAGATTGCGACGGTGGTCACCGATGCCGATCTCAATGAGTTGGCGGTGGGGCCCGAGTTGATCATTCATCAAGATAGCGCATTGCTCAATGCAATGGATGATTGGAATACACAGCACCACTCTCGCTCCGGCCTGTTGGCGGCGGTGCGCACCAGCACTGTGGACGAGCGGAGTGCCGAGCGTGAGACACTGACTTTTCTGCGTCAGTATGTGCACAAGGGGCAAGTGCCGTTGTGTGGCAACACCATCCACCACGACCGCCGCTTCCTAGCCCGTTACATGCCGGAGCTCGAAAAATTTTTCCACTATCGCAATATTGATGTCAGCTCGTTACGAGAGCTGGCGCGGCGTTGGTGTCCAGAGTTGGTGAAACGCCGTCCGGGGCAACACAGTGATCATCGGGCGCTGGCGGATGTACGCGATTCAATTTGCGAATTGCAACATTATCGGGAGCATTTTTTGTGCTTGGAGGCCTCCCCGTCATGCTGACACCGCCGTGCCGAGCTGGCGTGCCAGCGCCCACAGCACATGTTCACGTACCATGGCGGATGGATGATGTTGCCGCTGGCGCAGTGCGGCGATGATCGCCGGCTCAGCTGGGGCATTACCCAGCGCTACGGCGAGGTTGCGTAGCCAGCCCAAGTAGCCAGCACGGCGTATTGGCGAGCCCTCGGTGCGCTGTTTGAATTCGACTTTGCTCCAAGCGAACAGCTCAATTAATTGTCTGCGATCTAAGCCGTGGCGAGGTTGGAAATCCGCTGAGGTGCTCGGGCGCGCATAGCGGTTCCATGGGCAGATCAATTGACAGTCGTCGCAGCCGAAGACACGGTTGCCGATCAATTCCCGCAACGGTAGCGGAATTGAGCCTCGGTGCTCAATTGTCAGGTAGGACACGCAACGCTCAGCAACTAGCTGATGTGCCCCGATCAGCGCGCCGGTAGGGCAGATGTCAAGACAGGCTCGGCAGCTGCCGCAGTGTCCTTGTCGCTCCTGCGATGATGGTGTCGGATCGCTGGGCAATGGCGCATCGGTGCAGATTTCACCGAGAAAGAACCACGATCCGGCCTCGCGGTGGATCAGCATGGTGTTCTTGCCGATCCAGCCG
The DNA here is from genome assembly GCA_014238345.1 of Gammaproteobacteria bacterium. Taxonomy (GTDB): domain Bacteria; phylum Pseudomonadota; class Gammaproteobacteria; order JABABF01; family JABABF01; genus JABABF01. The sequence continues at coordinate 1,347 of JABABF010000208.1, read as the reverse complement.
AGACCGCTACGCTCGGCGAAGGCACGCTCCAGCAAGGGCGCACTGTCGGTGAAGGCGCGGTGGCGACCGCCGGTAGCTGTAGCCAAATAGCGAGCCAGCTGTGCCAAGCGCCCGCGCAGTACCTTGTGGTAATCACGACCCAAGGCGTAACGAGAGATATAGGCACGGCGTGGGTCGGCCAGATTGGCTGCCATATCGGCGGCCTCGGCGGGGAGATAATCCATGCGCACACTGATAATGCGCAAGGTGCCAGGCCAGAGTGCGGCAGGGTCGAGTCGCAAGCGGCTGTGGCGCTCCATCCAATCCATATCGGCGTGGTGCCCGCGCGCCAGCCAGCGTAGAAAGCGGCGGCGGTGCGACGACCCCGGATCAGAGGTGCTGATGCCAAGGGAGGCGAAACCGAGCTGCCGGGCACGTGCGCGAATATCCTCAGCGAGGTGTCGGTAGTCGTGTAAGTTGTCGCTCTTGACCATGCGTTGCTATTCTAGCGCTATGGTGCTCTATAATTTCTGTCTGGTACCCCTTCACCATGGCTAGAGCCAGCGCCACATGTCCGATGCGCTCGTGACCCCGAGCTTGCCGTTGTCGCTCTACAGTGCGGCTCAGATGCGGCAGCTGGATCGGGCAGCAGTGGAGGACTGCGGCATTCCCAGCATTGAACTGATGCGCCGCGCTGGTCGAGCTGCCTTTGCGTTGTTGCGGCAACGCTGGCCTGCGGCGCGGCGCATCGGGGTACTGTGTGGTGCTGGCAACAACGGTGGCGACGGTGCATTTGTCGCCGGGCAGGCTCGTCGCGCGGGGTTGGAAGTGGTATTGTGGCTCGCCGCTGAGCCGAGTCGGCTACGTGGCGAGGCGGCCAGCGCCATGGATTATGCCCGCGAGCAGGGCGTGGTGCCAGAGGGGCTGCCCAGCGCCGTTGCGTTGGCCTCGGTGGAAGTGCTGGTCGATGCGTTGATTGGCACCGGGCTGAGTGCTGAGTTGCGGGCTGACAAGGCGCGTACAGTACAGCTACTGAACGAGGCCGCCGCACCAATATTTTCGCTGGATATCCCCTCTGGCCTGTGTGCCGACAGCGGGCGGGTGCTGGGTGCGGCGGTGCGAGCCGATTGCACACTGAGTTTTATTGCCCCCAAGGTCGGCCTATTGACAGGCCGTGGCCGCGATTTGGTTGGGCGCTTGTATCACGCCTCACTGGCATTGCCACCAGCGGCTCTCAAGGGAGTAGAGCCCGTGGCACAGCGCATGGATTTGTCCACTGTGGCGGCGTTAGCTCCACTGCCTAGGCGGCGAGATGGCCACAAAGGCAGCTATGGACATGTGTTGGTAATCGGCGGCGCGAGTGGAATG
>JABABF010000207.1 GCA_014238345.1 Gammaproteobacteria bacterium | reverse complement strand
CGCATGGCCAGCTCAGCGCAGGAATTGAGCGATGAGGCTGCAACCGTCGCTGATCTCCTCGACTAAACGCAACGCGGCCTACGCCGCCGACACGGAATTCGACCGCCAACATCTGTGGCACCCCTACGAGTCGGCTCAAGCAGCTGAGCTGCGGCCACTGGTGGTGGCCGCTGAGGGGGTTTATCTACAGCTAGCAGATGGTCGTCAGCTCATTGATGGCATGGCTTCGTGGTGGAGCGCGATCCATGGCTATAACCAGCCGCGCCTCAATGCGGCGGTCAGCACCCAGTTACAGCAAATGAGTCACGTGATGTTCGGCGGTTTGGCGCATCCGCCAGCCGTAGCGCTGGGGCAGCTGTTGTTAGAACTGGCTCCAGGACACTTTGATCAGGTGTTTTATAGTGATTCTGGTTCGGTGGCGGTGGAAGTTGCGCTGAAAATGGCGCTGCAATACTGGCGTGGACGCGGGCAACCAGAGCGGCAGCGCTTCTTAGCCCTGCGCGGCGGTTACCACGGTGACACCTTTGGCGCGATGTCGGTCTGCGACCCAGTGACGGGCATGCATCAGCTATTTCGTGGCGGTATGCCAAAACAGTATTTTGTCCCGCGTCCATCGGTGCCTTTCGGCACAGACTGCGATGAGAGAGAGCTGGAGCCAGTGGCTCGTTCGCTCAAGCGCCACGGCCAACACATCGCTGCGTTAATTGTCGAGCCAATAGTACAGGGCGCGGGCGGCATGTGGTTTTATTCCGCTGACTATCTGCGCCGATTGCGTGAGTTGTGCGACACTGCCGATGTGCTGTTGATCGCCGATGAGATCGCCACTGGCTTTGGGCGCACTGGACGTATGTTTGCCTGTGAACACGCCGCCCTGCAAGCCGATGTGCTGTGCTTGGGCAAGGCGCTGACGGGGGGCTACATGAGTCTTGGGGCCACTCTGTGCAGTGCTACAGTGGCGGCGGGGGTCAATGCCAGTGAGGCTCGCGCTCTATTGCACGGCCCGACTTTCATGGCTAATCCGCTGGCCTGTGCGGTGGCGGCGGAGAGCGTGCGCCTGCTACTCGAATCTCCTTGGAGCGAGCGCGTCATGGCAATCGAAGCGGGTTTCAAGAGCTCGCTTGAGGTGGCACGCTCATTACCTGGGGTTGCTGACGTGCGCTGCTTGGGTGCTATTGCCGTGATTGAGTTGCGCGAGCCACCCGCCGACCCGGCTCTCCTCCAGCGCCGCCTGCTCGACAGAGGTGTCTGGCTGAGACCCTTTGGCAGACTGATCTATGCGATGCCCCCATACACTATTGAGCGCTCCGAACTGGAGCAGCTGGCCTCCGCAATGGTTGAAGCTGCGCGATGATCCGCCACCTAGAACTGCTGGCACACGGTTCAGGCTTGCACGAATTTACCCCGCAATTGCAGCGGGCTGTGGCCGAGGCCGATTGGCGCGACGGCCTCTGCACACTGTATCTGCGCCATACCTCGGCCAGTCTATTGGTGCAGGAAAACGCCGACCCTAGCGTATTGAGAGACCTAGAAGCCTGGTTGCAAAGATTGGTGCCTGAAGGAGATGCTCTCTACACCCATACAGCAGAGGGTTCAGACGATATGCCCGCCCATATTAAAACCGCGCTGGGCACCATCAGCCTTGCTCTGCCGATTATAGACGGGCAACTCGCGCTGGGTACTTGGCAGGGAGTGTTTTTATGGGAGCATCGTCAGGGGCTACGGCGGCGCGAACTACTGCTACATTTTGCCCCCTAAATGACACACAGTCGTCGTCGCTCTCTAAGCGATGGGTTATGATGAATACGCTCAATAGAGCGTTGCTCATTGCGACTTGCTAGCATTTTCACAGTAGGATCGGCGAACATGCGCTATTGCCAAATTTTAATTAGCCTCAGCGGACTTAGCTTTGCGCTGTACGGCCTCTATTGCCTTGTGGAGCCGCAGGCTCTGGCGAGTGCTTTGGGAGTTGAGCAGCCCAGTGTTGCCCTGCTCAGTGAAGTGCATGCCATGTACGGTGGCCTGCAGCTCTGGTTAGGGTTGCTACTGTTGTATCTGACTTGGTACAAGGGATGGTTGCACGGCGCTATGGCGGTCTACCTATCTGCAATACTCGCCTTGGTGTTACCGCGTAGCATCGTCGCGCTGAGTAGCGGTAGCTACGGTGATCCTTATGTTCAAATGGCACTGATCTTCGAATGGAGCACCGTGTTACTGCTATTGATCGGGTCGTGGCTCTTGCGGCGTGAGCGTCATCAGGCCAGCATCAGTTAATGCGGTGCTCTATTACTGCTCTCCGGTGCATGGCTACTGATGCATGACCTCCATCTGAACGATGATAGCTGAGCGTAGCGGCTACGATCATATTGTCATTGGTGCTGGGAGTGCTGGCTGTGTACTCGCCAGCCTACTGAGCCGTGAGCCCAGTCGGCGGGTGCTGTTGTTAGAGGCCGGTGGCGAAGACCGCAATCCGATGATACATATTCCTGGGGGCTTTACCCGGATGATGAAAGACCCAAAGCTCAATTGGTGCTTCACCACTGAGCCAGAGGCCGAGCTCTCACAACGGCGTATTGATTTTCCGCGCGGCAAAGTGTTGGGTGGTAGCAGTTCGATCAATGGTATGGTCTATATTCGCGGCCATCGCCTCGACTACGAGGATTGGGCTGCCAAGGGTTGCCCCGGGTGGTCTTGGGACGAGGTGCTCCCCTGGTTTCGTCGCACCGAACACAATGTCAACGGTGCCGATACATTCCACGGTGTCGGCGGGCCCCTGTGGGTAGACAATCCGGTGAACCGCTATCCGGTGGACGAAGTCTTTATTGAAGCGGGAGCTAGTCTCGGCTGGCCACGCAATGCCGATTTCAACTGTGGTGACAATGAAGGTGTCGGCTATTACCAAACCAATATCCGCCGAGGCCGTCGTCAGAGCCTCTCGGTCAGCGCATTGGCACCCGTGCGCAAGCGCCCCAATCTCAGCGTAGCAGTCGGTGCGCTGGCGCTCGGCTTAGAGCTGGAGGGTGGGCGAGCCAGTGGAGTGCGTTACCGTCAGGGCAAGGAAGTCTACCTGGCCCGCGCCGAGTCCGAGGTGGTGATCTGTGCGGGCACGATCGGTAGTCCGCAGTTGCTGGAATTATCTGGTATCGGCGATCCCCAAGTACTGTGTGCTGCGGGCATTGAGCCACGCCATGAATTGCCAGGTGTCGGTGCCGGGATGCAGGATCACTTGACGGTCAACATGTATCAGGGCTTGAGCGGTATTGGCACACTCTATGAGGAGATGCGGCCGCTCGCCTTTGCGCGCAACCTGCTGAATTATTTCTTCCGCCAACGCGGCTTCTTGGTTCACCCGGCCGCTGAGAGCGGGGCGTTTTTCAAGAGCGATGCGGGCTTAGATCGCCCTGATGCACAGATTCATTTCACGCCAGCCACAGGGCGCTACAACGCCAAAGGCAACTTAGAAATCACCCCTGGGGTCACCGCCACGGTGTGCCACCTGCATCCCCAGAGTCGCGGCACGGTGCATATCCGCACCACAAATCCTGAGGTCGCTCCGGTCATTCGCGCTAACTATCTCTCCACCGAAGCCGATTGCAAGGCGCTGATCATGGCCTGCAGACAGGTGCGCGCCCTCTTCGCTGCACCGCCTTTCGCCCGTTACCATAGAGCAGAGTCTGGAATCGCCATGCCGGTGGATGACAGCGACCAAGCGATCTTGGATTACATCCGCCGCGAAGCCAACTCGGTTTATCATCCGGTGGGCAGCTGTGAGATGGGTGCCGAAAATGAGAGCCATGCCGTGGTGGATCCCCAATTGCGGGTGCGAGGTCTGTCTGGCCTGCGCATCGCCGATGCCTCGGTGATCCCCTTAGCCATCACTGGCAACACCAACGCTCTCGCAGTGATGATCGGTGCCCGTGCGGCGCATATGCTCGCTGACACCAGTTCAGCCTCAGCTACCCACTAAGTTCTATCAAGGAAGAGTGAGCCTGAAAAATCATTTGTTATAACAATATTTTATGGCGATAAAGTCAATGAAAATATTAGATTATGAGCGCTTGCTTGAGCGCGCTGGACTGGCAGGGATGAGGGGCTACGACCCGTTGCTAGTTCAGTATTAGGACAGTAGAGCTACGCTACTCTGTACGACCCACAGTGCAGACAATGCCCCCATCAGCTCCACCCACACTAGGCGCAATCGTGGCATAGACAGTCGCCGGATACGGCTCAGGGATAGTGCGATGGCGACTACTAGGCCGACAAACAGCAGTTGCCCGATCTCAATGCCAAGATTAAAACCCAGTAGCGCGCTGGGCAGTTTGCCTGGGGGTAAGCCAATATCTAGCAGGAAAGCTGAAAAGCCTTGGCCGTGTAGTAGACCAAATAGCATGGCGACCCAGGGTGCCTGCCATGCCGAGACCAGCTCGAGCCGCTGGGCGCGGCGCGCCACCTCGCGGCGCGCCGCCATGACCGCTATATATAAAATGCTCAAGATAATCGCGTAGTCGATCACTGGCAACGGCAGTAGCACGATATTGAAGGTTGCCAACCCTAATGTGACACTGTGCCCAACCGTGAAGGCAGTGATGGTAAAGAGCAGCTCGCGCAAGGCGTGGCACAGTAGCAACAAGCCGAAAACAAACAATAGATGATCGTAGCCGCTCAGGATATGCTCCATACCCAGTTTGAGATAACTGATAAGTACATTGCCGCTCCAGTGAGTCGGCACGGTAAAACTGGGCTCGGCATGACTCAGCATGTGTGAGATAGGCACACCATTGCTGAAATTTATACGCAGTAACACAAAGCCAGTGCCAATGGCCAGCCCAGTAACACCCAACTCGCCACCCGCCAGCGAATGGGGCTCGCAACGCAACAACCATTCGGTCTGAGCGGCACGGCCAGTCGGGGTCAGAATCTGGCGGACTCCCCCCTGTGTCTCAGCTTGACAATGCGCAGGCCAATGAGGTTCCAGCTGGGCGCTACTGACAGCGGGTTCCTGCCAACGCATCCGGTAGACCCCCGATTCGACTGTATCCTCAATCTGGAGTAGCGCAGGAGCCAAGCGGTGCCCCCAAGCAAGGGCTGGCGACAGCGCCCCTAGGGCAACGAGCAAGAATAGCCATCTCCCCGTGCTTCGTGCCATCAGTAGCTGGCCTCCAGTGAATCCATCGGGTGTTGAGCGCGCAATTGGGTGACTTCTTGTTGTATTTGCTCCCGTGTCCGCTGCTCCATCAATTCTTCGCTCAGCAATTTACGCACTTCTTCTAGCGGTGGAGTGTCCTCAGTACGCGCAGACACCCACACCACATGGCTACCGTAGGACGAAGCCACTGGGCCAAGGCAGCGCTCGACCGGTGCGTCCAGTATCGCATCGGCGAAAGCGAAGCCAAAGTGCTTGCCGAGCTTGGCGCGACTTTGGGCGAGAAATGACTCCCCAGCATCGAAGACATCCCCATCTTGGGGCAGCTCTGCGGTGGCGGCACACACTGCAGTAAGTTGCTTGGCCACTTGTTTTGCCGCCTTAGCTCCACGCCGCTCCGCGCTGAAAAAACGGTGTTCAAAGCTGATGCGCAAACGACGCAGAGCAAGACTCCGCTCATGGTAATAGGCCTGTAATTCCCTATCACTAACGGCAGCCACCCGGGCGCGGGCAGCGAACTCCATCAATTGCAAAAGCCGTCGCCGCACCAGGATATCTTCCAGATGCATCCCCATGCCCAAGGCTCTACGCAATAGCTCGGCAGCATCGCCCTCCTCGCCCAAAAAACGCATATTGCGTACCAAGCGTCGTCGGCTCAGTGGATCAATCAGATGTAAGCCTTGGTCGAGAGCGCTACGAAACAATAATTCTTCATTGATGGCTTGACGCAATAACAGGCGCAATTCGCGCTCGTTAGGTTCGCCACCTGTCTGGCGGATCCAACTGATGCGAAGTTGTTCGATCTGACCATCGACCAGCAAAGGTTCAGGAGAGGCATGCGTCGTATGGCTGATGAGCAAATGTAGCGCGACACCGTACAACAAGAAACGCCACAGGGGGTAGCGCCAGATGCCTTGCCATAGGGCGTGCCACCACGTCCTTATAGTACCTGCCTGTAAAGCCAGCGGCATCAGCGCTTGGTCGGGACGTGCCAAATAGGCGAACTCCAAGCGCGCTCGTGCTGACTTGCTGAGAAAGTAGAAGAGCAGCAGGCGGCATAGCCATCAGCCACTTCATTTGGTTTGCTACAGTCGATGCCGCGCGCATTGCAGATGTAGCTGCTCCACCGACAGCTCGGGTTCTCCACTGCGCGTGCGTAGTACCAAGCACGCTTTTGGGGATCGTAGTCTGGATCGCGCCACACCTTACACAGGCGGTCATAACCTGCACCATGGCGAGCACAGGTCTGCACATTGACCGAGGCACCATTGTTGGCGTTGCCAGCCACATCGTAGACGCGCTGTCTGCGCTCGCCGTCGTCGTCTATCCACCCCTTGATGATCTGCAGGCGTTGCAGGGGCGTGCCGGGCATGGTATCAGTGCCTGGATCGCGCTGTGCCATCACCGCAAAACGCGGCGCTATGCCAGGCTGCCTAAAGCGTGGTGGATGCAATAATTCCCCCCCCATGGGCACCCCACCCTCATAGCCTCGACGCACAAAATCTGGGCTGTTGCACAGCGTGGGGGGGTAATCCCAGCCACCGAAAAAGCGTAGCGAGATGCGCGGGCCACTGGTACCGAAAACCTCGCGGCGGCGCATCGCTGAGAACAGCGCGTCTCGAGTGTTTTCCTCAGCCCACACAGCAGCCAAACCACCTGGATTGAACTCGATGTCATCAGGCAGGGCGGGAGCCTCGCCAGCACGCACCGTTTTGCCCGCACCGCCGTGACCGAGGTGGGTGTCTTCAGCCACGGCACCCGGTGTACCTAAATGGGTATCAGTGGCGGCCAGCAACCCAAATTGCCAAGGGTTGACACCACTGTGTTGCGCTTGGCGCAGACCTTCGCTGAGTGTGGTGCGCACAAAGCCATCCGTCATGGATGGAGCAAAGGAGAAGCGCTCAAAGAAGCGCCCGGCAAAATTGTTGTAGGGCAATTGCTCATAATTACACAATTCATCTTCGCTCCCAGCACCGAACCAACACTCTGAATCCCCCTTGTGTTGCATGACCTCAATCAATGGCTCAAGGCGATTCCAACGCCGCGCATCGGCAGTGCTTAGCTGGGTCGATAACGGGAACATTTGCCCACCGCTGAGGTTGGGATTGTGGGGTATCGACAACACATCGCAGCCATTGCCAGCTTGCAGGCATTGCTGCTCCAGCGCTTCGAGCAAGCGCTGTGAAGTGAGCGCCTGTTGCAGGCCAATGGGCTGCTCCAGCACATGCTCATTGCGGAAAATAATATTGCGGTGCAAATTGACTTCGGCGTTAGCTGTGTACTCATAAGCGACAAAGGAACTAAAGGAGCAGTCGGCACTGCGATCGTAAGCGCGCTCTGCGGCGCGCTGAATCTCTCCCCAAAGGCGCAATCCCCCACTGCGACAGGCCTCTCCTCCTTCGCCACACAGCGGTGGGTCGCCAGCTACACTAGCATCGGTGTAGCGTTTTAGAAAAGAAAAGCGGGGATCCTGTACCGACAATTGGCGGCTACCCAGCGCATAGGCAATCATCACACGGTAGAGGATATGCGGGTAGCGCCGATAGATACGACACATCCATTGATGGTAACCAGAGGAGTTGGGATCGGTGCACACAGCTACCGTGCCCAGCATTTCCGCGTGATCGGTGACTGCGGTGAAATCCAGTGGGCGACGCAGCTGCGAGTAGCGTTGCGGATTGCCATCGCGGTCATAGGGTTGTAGCCCTAGACGTCGACCACGGGCAAATTGATAGGCATCGTCCGGCGTGTTGCGGGTACCCTGTAGCGCTGCGTCCAAGGAAAAAGCGGTATGTACGTGGGTGTCGCCAAAGAACACTTGGCGCAATGGACGGTAGTCGCGGCACGGTGAGCGCTCTTCGGTCACCTCGTAGGAGCGTGGTGGATAGTTTGCTGCTTGGGTAGCTCCGCTGAGCGTTGAAAGTGCCAATACCAAGGTGAATGGGACACCCCGCCATCGAAGTCCTATTGTCATGTCAGTGATTGAGACGGGTTCGCCGAAAATTATATGCGAAAGCTATTGGTTAAAACGCTGGATATCTCTGTCCTATATAGCTCTATGGCAGCTCTATGGCGCATTGCTCTCAGCTAGATTAGCTGTCTACTGAGCTTGGGGTTTGAGCCAAATAGCAGAGCTCCAGGCGCGCTCCTGTATCGTCCAGCGGTGCTGTGCGCTACAACAAGATTGAAATTCCTTGGCAACCGTCTCTGGCTTTGAGCAATCCACCCCATTGGCATTGCAGGCATAGGCACTCCAGCGACAGCTCGGGTTCTCCACCGCTCGTGCATAGTAAAAGGCGCGTTGCTCAGGGCGATAGTCGGGGTCGCTCCACACCGAACACAGGCGGTCGCTACCGCCGCCTTGGCGACGGCAAGTGGACACATCTACTGAGGCACCATTATCTGGATTACCCGCGACATCGTATACCTGTTGGCGCAACTGACCGTCGCTACCCAGCCAGCCCTTGACGATCTGCAAGCGCTGTAGTGGTGCTCCAGGATGCTCCTCGGTACCCGCATCCCGCTGAGCCAATGCAACTAGGCGTGGGCCACCTTGATGCCCCACTGGTCTAGCGGCCAAAGTACCGCCCATCGCTGTACCGCCAGCATAGCCGTGCTGGACGAAGTTGGGGGAGTTGCACAGCGAGTCCGGATAATTCCAGCCGCCAAAGAAGCGTAGCGAGATGCGTGGACCACTGGTGCCGTAGACCTCACGCCGACGCATGGCGGAAAACAGCGAATCGCGGCTGTTTTCCTCTGCCCACACCCCCGCCAAACCGCCAGGGTTGTATGCCATGGTGTCCTGCAGTTGGACTCCACTATCCGCTGTGGCCGGTTTGCCAGCACCGCCATGCCCCGGATGATATTCTTCGGCCACCGCACCCGGCGCACCGAGATGGGTGTCGGTGGCAGCGAGCAGACCTAGACGCCATGGATTGACACCGATCTCGGCTTCGTAACGCAATCCTTCGAGCAATATGGCGCGAGCGAAGCCAGTGATAGCTGTCGGAGCGATGGCACGGGGGGCGTAGAAGCCTCCCTCAAAATTGTCAAAGGGCAGTTTCTCAAAGGCACAGAGTTCATCTTTCGTGCCAGCACCGAACCAGCACTCGGAGTCCCCTTTGTGTTGCATGACTTCAAGCAGTGGCTCAATACGCGCCCGGCGGCGAGCCTCATCCGGCTCCCAAGTGATGCGTTGATCACCAGAGCGGACGCTACCATCGCCCATCGGAAACATCAAGCCGCCGCTGAGATTTGGATTGTGGGGGATGCTGATCACATCACAACCCACCTGCTGATAGCAATCCCGATCCAGCGCCTCGACCAAAGCGCTTGAGGTACGCAGCTGCAATGAACTCGGTGGCGGAACCGGCAAATTACCTAAGTTGTTGTGTTTGAAAATGACATTGCGGTGCAAGTTATTAGATGCTTGCGAAGCGGTCCACTCATAGCCGATAAAAGTGGTGAAACTACAGTCCGCACTGCGGTCATAGGCGGCTTCTGCGGAGGCAACAATATCATCCCAGGCGAGCGATGCCTGCCGCCGGCAACGCGCTTTGTCCTTGCCGCAAAGCGCCAAATTCTCACCATCCTCAGCGGCTATCTGCCCCATCAATACCACCAGCGCCACCGAGGGCAGCCAACGCAACAGATAGCACTGCCAGTGATGATAACCCGGGCTCCCCGGCGAACGGCAGATAGAGGCCTCGCCGAGCGCCTCTGAGTGATCGGTCACAGCGGTGAAATCTAGTGGGCGCCGCAGCTGGAGCTCACGCAATGCTGTCCCATCACTCTCATAGGGTTGCAAACTGATTTTTTCGCCTCGCGCAAAGCGATAGGCATCGGCGGGCTTATGACGGGTGCCCTGTATTGCCGCATCCAATGAGTAGGCAGTATGGACGTGGGTATCACCAAAAAACACTTGCCGCTCGGCGCGGTGGTCACGACAGGGTTCGCGTCCGCTTTCAGGAGCTGTCAGCGCAGCGGCTTTAGGAGCCGTGGCCGCCAAGGTGATCAGTGACAGTACTGTGATCAGTGCCCACTGCTTGAGCCCCAGCCTAAGCTCTCTCCAGAGCAGCACTATCCTCTGCATAACCTGCCACTAATGGCCAAGGTATCGCTGCTAGGGTCGGGACGGCTGGATTTGAACCAGCGACCACCACACCCCCAGTGTGGTGCGCTACCAGACTGCGCTACGCCCCGTTCTGTAGCTGGGTATGTGCATACTCTGGCGGCACGACCTGCTGAGTACCGTGCTACCACTAGCCAAGTAGCGATCGTAGCTGCTCTAACTCTTCGATCAGACCGCGCAAGAGTTCGCGCCGCAACGAGGCATCACTGCGGGAGCGCTCGCTACCCAGCAGATTGCGTGCGCCGCTGACCGTGTAGCCTTCCTCATGCAACAACCTTTGGATTTGGTGTACAAGTATTAAATCCGCCCGCTGGTAATAGCGCCGATTATTACGTCGCTGCGGGCGCAGCTTGGGAAATTCCTCTTCCCAGTAACGCAGCACATGTTGTTGCACACCACATAGAGAGCTGGCTTCGCCTATGGTGAAGTAACGCTTGTCAGGCAAACTGCTGAGCCAGCGGTCATCAACGGTGTCCGCAGCTCCCGCCGCCGTACGGGAGCCTTTCGCTGAGAGAGCCTTAGCCATTGGATTGCCCCAGCTGGGCTTTGAGCTTCGGTCCAGGCTGGAAACTGATAGCACAACGCGCTGGCACTGGCACACTCTCACCTGTGCGTGGATTGCGGCCGGGGCGAGTCTGACGCCGCTGAGGTCGGAAATGGCCGAGCTCGCTCAGTTTGACCTCTTCCCCTCTGCTAAGCGCTGCACAGATTTCTTCTATAACACTGGCGACCACCTCCTGTGCTTCGCGCTTATTCAGCCCGATATTCTGATTCACTTGCTGCGCCAATGTAGCGCGCACCAATTTACCTTCGCCTGCAGTCATGTCATGTGAACCATCTTCAAGACTCACTCGTTTCAACCGATGCAGTACGCAACAAGATACCGTGATCTCGCTCTAGCTGCGCGATCACTTCATCCAGTATAGCACTAGCCTCTTCCTCGCTGAGCGCACCCTCGCTACGGCGCAGTACCAAGCGGAATGCCAGACTTTTACTATCGCTGGCGATCCCCTCTCCACGATAGATGTCAAAGGGCACAATATGCTCGAGTAGCGAGCCGAGTTCGCTCCGCAAGCGCTTCTCAATGACTGCAGCGGGCATACTCTCTGGAACGACCAGTGCCAGATCACGCAACAGCGCTGGTGAGCGCGGCGCGACGCTGAGCGGTGCCTGTTGCCAGCTTTGCCTTAGTGCATTCATCTGCAGTTCGGCGAGACAAGGAGTGGCGCTCAGCTCCAAGTCGTGCACAAGTGCCGGATGCAGTTGCCCGACCCGACCGACTTGTTTCCCATCGCAATGGATCGTCGCCTGTCGTCCCGGATGCAACGCCGCGCTATCGCTGGCACGGAACTCCCAGACCCCATGGTCACTATGTGGTAGTAGTGCTTGGATCTCTCCTTTAAGATCATAGATGTCACTAGCGGCGCGGTCGGCGGCATGGCTCCAGTTTTCTGGCCAGCGCGACCCACAACTGAGCAGAGCCAGCTGCTCAGATTCGAGCACCTCGCCATTCGCTGTTGGGGTAAAGCAACGCCCCAGCTCGAACAACCTCAGGCGACCTTCGCCTCGCCGCTGATTGTTCTGGGCGCTACGCAACAGTCCGCACCACAAGCTGAGCCGCAGCTCACCGAGCTCTTGGGAAAGCGGGTGTAGCAGTTCCACAGCGCGCTCGTCGGGATGCAGGAGACGCTGTAAAGTGGCTGGAGCCATGCTGTAGTTGAGCACCTCAAAAAAACCACGCGCTGCAATGCGGTGGCGCAGAGCAGTCGCGGGGTGTGGCGCGCTGGCCACGATGCGGCAGCTGGCTGTGGGGTGTCGCAAAGGTAGGCGATCATAGCCACGCAGACGAGCGACTTCCTCAATCAGGTCGACCTCTAGCTGGAGATCGCCGCGCCAACTCGGCACCGTGGCCAGCCAACCGTCTGGCACCGCTTCGAGCGCCACGCCGATACCGCCTAGCAATACGCTGACCTCTGCTGCTGTCGGTGCTTCGCCCAATAGGTGGGCAATGCGCTGATGGCGCAGCTTTAGCGCTACCGTTGTCGGCAACTTCTCAACGCTCCCGACCACGCTAAGCGGTCCTGGTCGACCGCCGACGATATCAAGGAGCAAGGCCGTGGCGCGCTCAATGGCGCGCTGTGCCAACAGAGGATCCACCCGCCGTTCAAAACGCTTTGAAGCCTCGGTCTGCAAATGTAGCTCCCGACTGCGGCGGGCGATCAATTGTGGACAGAAAAAAGCCGCCTCTAGAAACAGCGCATTAGTGTTGCCACTCACACTGCTGACCGCCCCGCCCATGATGCCTGCCAAGCCCAGTGGCTGTCGCTGGTCAGCGATCAACAGATCCTCAGCGGTCAGCGCCAGCTCGCGCTCATCAAGTAGGCGCAACCGCTCACCAGACCGGGCGCGCCGCACCACGATGGGATCGTGCAGCTGGCTTAGATCATAGGCGTGCATCGGTTGCCCCCATTCCAACATCACATAGTTGGTGACATCGACCACCGGATTGACCGAGCGCAACCCCGAGCGGCGCAAGCGCTCGCGCATCCAAGCGGGCGTGTGTGCACTGGGGTCGATATCTTTCAACACCCGACCACAAAAAAGCGGACAGTCGCTGGCGGCCTCGAGCTGCACTTCCAGCGCAGCATCACAAGCTGGCGCAACGCTCTGCCCCCCGCCCGCCGTCGCACTCAATACCAGCTGGTTGCGGGCGGCCACTTCCCGCGCAATGCCAACAAGGCTGAAGCAATCGCCGCGGTTGGGGGTCACATCCAACTCAATCAACGTGTCGTCTAACTCTAAGGCTGCTGCCAACGGTGTCCCCGGCTCTGCGGTGGGCAACGACAGCAGTGGGGAGCCCTCGCCACCCAAGCTCAATTCCTCAGCTGAACAGATCATGCCACGGGAGAGGTGTCCGCCGATCTCACGCTCCTCAACGACTCCGTTTGGCAGATGTGCACCGGGCGGCGCATAAGGAACACGCAAGCCGACCGCAAGACCCGGCGCGCCACTTACCACCCAGACTGGCAATTCCCTCCCGGTAGCGAGTTGGCAGAGTTGTACACTGCAGTCATCAAGCGCTTTGAGCTCAATGATCTCGGCTACCACCACGCCATCAAAATTGGCAGTAATCGACTCGCGGCTATCGACCTCCAAACCCAACATCGTCAGCTGGTCGGCCAGTACCGCGCTATCGATCGCTGGATCGACCCAGTGCCGTAGCCAGCGCTCGCTAAATTTCACTGTACACCCCAAGCAAGTTGCCGCAAGAAACGCAGGTCGTTCTCGTACAGCTGCCGCAGATCGCCTATGCCGTAGTGCAACATGCTGAGGCGCTCAACACCCATACCAAAGGCGAAGCCGTTGTAGGCCTCGGCATCTAACCCACAGTGCCCAAAGACCGCAGGGTGCACCATCCCGCAACCAGCGACTTCCAGCCAACCACTATGGGCACAGCTGCGACAGCCCTCACCACTGCACAGCAGGCAGCCGATATCAATCTCGGCCGAGGGCTCGGTGAAGGGAAAATAGGAGGGACGAAAGCGCACTGGCAGCTTTTCTCTAGCGAAGAAAGCACGAAAAAAATCTGACATGACTCCTTTTAATTCCATGAAATTAACGCTGGAATCTACCCACAGGCCTTCGACTTGATGGAAGACTGGAGTGTGACTAATATCGAAGTCGCGCCGGTAGACCCGCCCCGGGCAAATCACCCGTAACGGTGGTTTTTCATTGCGTAGTACCCGTATCTGCACCGGCGAGGTGTGGGTACGCAACAGCTGCTTAGCCGACAGATAAAAAGTGTCGTGCATAGCCCGCGCCGGATGATCTGGCGGCATATTGAGTGCGGTGAAGTTGTGCTCCTCATCCTCGATTTCCGGCCCTTGGGCAATGCGGAAACCCATGCTCGTGAACAGGCTTTCAATGCGCTCTAGCACCTGTGTGACTGGATGCAGTGCGCCGCTACCCTGACCTCGCCCAGGCAAGCTCAAATCCTCTCGCTCGCCAGCCAGACGCTGCGCTTGGACAACGGCATCCAATTCGCTACGACGCTCTTCTAATGCCTGAGTCAAACGCTGCTGGGCATTGTTTAATAGTGCACCCACACTGCGCCTAGCCTCGGCTTCCATAGCGCCCAGCGAACGCAGCTGGCGGCGCAGTGCGCCATTGCGTCCCAAGTAATCAATACGCAGGCGCTCAAGCGCGCCCTGGTCAGGCGCTGAGCGCAACGCCGCTTCCATTTCCGCCAGCTGCTGAGACAGTGCCTCAGCTCCGGTGGGTTCAACCATGGCTGGCATGGCTGACTCGCCTAACTCAGCTAAGTGCCGCTTTCGCTGTGACCACCAAGGAGGCGAAGGCCGCTTTGTCGTTGACAGCGAGTTCGGCGAGCACTCGCCGGTCTAAGTCGATCTGCGCTTTGAGCAGACCGTTCATGAAGCGACTGTACGGCAGATCATGGCTACGTGCAGCGGCGTTGATACGCGCAACCCACAAGCTGCGAAATTGGCGTTTGCGCTGGCGACGGTCGCGATAGGCATAGTTGCCAGCACGCAACAAGGCGGTGCGCGCGGCGCGGAAAGTGCGACTGCGCGCACCGCTGTAGCCACGTGCCTTGCGCAACACTTTGCGGTGACGACGGTGGCCGGGGACTGAATTGCTATTGCGAGGCATGATATTTAGCTGGGCTATGAAAAGGCGTTCAGAAGGTGATGGGTGGGTTGTGTCAGTCGCCGAGCATGCCTTTCACTGCGGCGAGATTGTGGCGGTGAATCATGTTGGCCGCGCACAAGCGACGCTTGCGCCGCCGCCCCATGCCGGTCAGTAAGTGACTGCGGTTGGCACTACGGAAGCGATAGCCTCCCGCCGTCTTTCGGAAGCGTTTTGCCGCCCCACTGTGTGTTTTTTGTTTTCCGTTGCTCATGAGTTGATTGCTACTGGGATGCGCTCGCTACTGTACTATTATCACTGCCGCTATCACTGCCGCTATCACCGCCGCTATCGCCGACACCACCAATTGTTGATGCTGTGCCTGCAACGCTTGATGCGACAACTTCTGTGTTGGTCGTGTTGGTCGTGTCGGCCGCGGATTCGCTCGTTGCATTGATGACGGTGGTGGTCAGCGGTTTAGCACCCGTTGCTGGGTGTTTCGACCCCCGTTGTCCTTTGCGGTAAGGAGCGATCACCATGCTCAGCTGGCGGCGTTCCAATTCCGGATCATGCTCTACAAAACCGATCTCCGAGAGGTCGTCCCGCACACGCTCAAGCATACGCAGACCGAGATCTTGATGCATCATTTCTCGACCACGGTAACGTAAAGTGATCTTCACTTTATCCCCGTGGCCTAAGAACTGTTGCAATCGCAGTAGCTTAACCTGGTAATCAGCGGCTTCAGTAGCGACCCGAAACTTCACCTCTTTGACCTGCATGCGGTGTTGCTTACGTCGTGCGACAGCGTGTTGCTTGCGCTTTGTGAACTGGTGCTTGCCATAATCCATGATGCGGCACACGATGGGCTCACCTTCTTGGGTCATCTGCACCAAATCCAAGCGTTGCTCACGCGCCATACGCAGGGCATCTTCCGTCGCCACAATGCCCTTGTTGTTGCCATCATGAGTAATCAAGAGCACTTTTTGCTCCATGATTGCTTCGTTTAGCGGCGTGTCGCTGGTGTGGGTGGGAGCCTCTGGCCTTGGTCTGGGTCTGATCGCTATGCCTCCTGTATGACGGTTCTAAAAGCGACACCAACTACGGCATCGCGCCTATTCTAGCGCCTTGCGCTCGGGCTTGCCAGCGATGCCTGCCCCGCACAACAATTTCACGCACTCCTCAATAGACATAGTCCCCAAATCAGCGCCGCCGCGCTCGCGTACCGACACTTCGTCGCGCTCACACTCACGCTCTCCAACCACCAGCAAATAAGGGAGTTTCAATAGACTGTGGTGGCGGATTTTAAAGCCGATTTTCTCATTTCTCAAATCGGTCTCAACGCGTGCGCCAGCGGCGTTGCAGCGCTTGGCCACCTCACGCGCATGAGCTGCGCTGGCATCGCTGATGCTCATGACCACTGCCTGCACTGGCGATAGCCACAGCGGCAATAAGCCATTGTGATGCTCGATCAGTATGCCTATAAAACGCTCCAGCGAGCCGAGTACGGCACGGTGGATCATCACGGGTGTGCAACGCGCGCTACCCTCGTCAATGTAGTGGGCATCAAGGCGCGAAGGCATCGAAAAATCGACTTGGATCGTGCCGCACTGCCATTGTCGAGCGAGGCTGTCACGTAGCGTGAAGTCGATCTTGGGTCCGTAAAAAGCTCCCTCCCCAGGTGCAAGTGCAAATTCCAACCCCGCATCACGCAAAGCTGTCTCTAGCGCCCCCTCGGCGCGATCCCACAAGTCATTGTCGCCGACGCGCTGCTCGGGACGCGTTGACAGCTCCAGTGACACCGCCGCATTGTCAAAGCCAAAATCCCGATAGATGCCAAAGACCAGCTCCAACAGTCGCTTGATTTCCTCACCCAGCTGTGCTGGGGTACAAAAGATGTGGGCATCGTCCTGAGTGAAGCGGCGCGCCCGCATCAGCCCGTGCAGTGTTCCAGAAGGCTCAT
>JABABF010000206.1 GCA_014238345.1 Gammaproteobacteria bacterium | reverse complement strand
GCTCAATTCATTTGGCATCTCCGTGGCTACGGCGATGCGCCGGATATGGCTTAGCAATGACCCTAGGCTGAGGAGTTGTCTGTCGGAGAAAAGCAGCTTCCATTGTCGTATGCCGTGTACTATGATAGGGAAACCATAGCTAGCTCCAGGACCATGGCGCTCTATTTGTTCATCGGGGAGGCCGAGAGGAATATCCTGATATATTGCCTGTAATGCATCGGCACTGATCTGTGCGCAGGATAATTCATCAGCTAGCGGGTCTCGGTACTCTTTAGAGCCTTGCCCTTGTACCACCACAGCCGTCGGGATAAAACCTCGTTGCTCGGGGCGGACACAGCGCAGATCCTCCATGGTCATGAAACTCTCGCAACAGGGGCATTTTGCTCCAGAACGCGCCATGGTTCCATGGCCTAGACTACGATCGTGTTCGCGCTTTATGGCTGATATTTGGTGGCCACTTAGCGCTTTACTTTCGTGCGCGGGGAGCTGGCTTATATTCCACTCTGGCACATCGCTTGCTACTGCGAAAACCACCCCTTGTCCATCTGCTCGTTTGCTCATGGTCAACCGTACGCGCTTGTTTTCCTTTTTGCGTAGCCAAAGAGTTTTGACCAATGGTAATTCTGCCCGACAGTTTTTACACAATACAGTGCGAGCCCAAAGATAGGCGACGGTTGGCTTGGCGATCCATCTGGGATTACTTTTTTTGGCCAAGTACTCAGCGGAAAAATCGCTGTTTAATTGCTTAATGTCAGGCTCCCCCTGGGCATCAAGCGGCACTCTGCGCGGCGCCTGTGGTTTGTATGGTGAATCGCGGTGATCTTTATGGGGCTCAAAGTCGGCATAGCAAGGATAGTAAGTTGCAACATCAGCGCGCCATTCTCGCCACAGCTTGCGCCCCCAAGCGCGCAGCTGCCACGCCACATTTGCCTCAGGCAGTGCTTGTTCACGCGGTTTGCGGTGCATTAAGTCCAGCTCTTCGCCGCCGTCATGATGTGCCCCATG
>JABABF010000205.1 GCA_014238345.1 Gammaproteobacteria bacterium | reverse complement strand
GAGGATATGAAGCGGTTGTTTGATGCGATCCCCCTTGAGCAAGTATCGGTGTCAATGACGATGAACGGTGCTGTGTTGCCAGTGCTGGCTGGCTACATCGTCGCCGCCGAGGAACAAGGGCTGAGCCAAGCACAGTTATCTGGCACGATACAAAATGATGTGCTCAAGGAGTTCCTGGTTCGAAATACCTATATTTATCCTCCAAAACCCTCAATGAAAATTGTCGGAGATATCATTAGTTATACCTCAAAACATCTGCCCAAATTTAACTCAATTTCAATCTCCGGCTACCACCTACAAGAGGCGGGAGCAGACGCGGTGCTAGAGCTGGCCTACACACTGGCCAACGGCAAAGAATACATCCGTACCGCGCTGGCTACTGGCCTAAATATAGATGACTTTGCCCCGCGACTATCGTTCTTTTTTGGCATCGGCATGAACTTCTATCTGGAGATCGCCAAGCTGCGGGCTGCTCGCTTACTGTGGTCGCGTATCGTCGATGAATTTCATCCCCAGTCGCCACGCTCAAAAATGCTACGCACCCATTGCCAGACTTCCGGCTGGTCGCTGAGTGAGCAACAGCCGCTCAACAATGTAGTACGTACCACTATTGAGGCTATGGCCGCCGTATTTGGTGGCACCCAATCACTACATACCAATGCGCTGGATGAAGCGGTCGCTCTACCAACCGAAACAGCGGCGCGAATCGCCCGCAATACCCAGTTGATCTTGCAAGAGGAAAGCGGGGTATGCGCGGTGGTGGATCCTTGGGGCGGCTCCTATATGATGGAGTCCTTGACCAACCAGCTGGCCGAGCGCACATGGCAAATTATCAGCGAAGTAGAAACCGCTGGTGGCATGGCAAAGGTGATTAGTAGCGGCGAAGCAAAGCGCCGCATTGAGGCGGTGGCGGCGCGGCGTCAGGCGCGCATTGACCGCGGCGAGGAAGTCATCGTGGGGGTCAATAAATACACCCTAGACACACCGGATAAAGACGAGAATATTGAGGTACGAGAAGTAGATGACCAAGCAGTGCGAAGCCTACAATTACAGCGTTTGAAGACATTGCGCCGCTCGCGTAACCCCACTGCAGTACAGGACGCACTACAGGCCTTAGAGCAGGCAGCACGCGGTGAAAACAGTAGCAACCTACTCGAGCTGTCGGTGGCCGCCACACGGCAACGAGCCACAGTCGGAGAAATCAGTCAGGCATTGGAGAATGTGTGGGGACGCTACAACAACACTAGCAGCTTGGTCTGTGGTGTCTACGGTGGCGGCCACCGACAGCTCGAGTAGGTTGCTACTGTTTTCACCGCGTGCTGCCTGCTCTAAG